>NZ_JBFBJB010000032.1:0-111133 GCF_040685895.1 Streptomyces sp. NPDC088124
TACTCATGGGGGCCGGGGGCCGAGCCGGCTTGCTGTCGCGGTCGGCCCGGGTGCTGGGACTACCGGTCGGGGGGCGGGGTGGCGGATCCGCCGCCCGGGGACCGCCCGGTCAGCCCGCGGTCACCTGCTCCGGCTCGGCGGCCGGCGCCGGGGGTGACGGTGCGGAGGCGCCGGACGGTGCGGAGGCGCGCGACGGTGCGGTGAGGACGGCGAGGCAGCCGAGGACCAGGGCGATGCCGAACCACCCCAGCAGGGGCAGGCGTTCACCGACGACCAGCACGGCCAGGACGGCCGCGACAGCGGGCTCCAGGAGCGTGAGGGTGGTCGCGGTGCTCGCCGGGACATGGGCCAGACCCCAGCCGAACAGGACATAGCCGAGGAACATGGGCACCAGGGCCATGTACGCGCCGACCGCCGCGTTCGGCCAGGAGTCCACCAGCGGAGCGCCGGTGAGCGCCAGCACGGGCAGGAGCAGCAGCCCGCCGATTCCGAAGACGGCCCCCATCGCCGCGCCCGAGCCGACGCCGCGGCTGATCAGACGGTGGGCCGCCCAGGAGTACAGGGCGTAGGTGACCCCGGCCACCAGACCCAGTCCCACGCCGAGGACCGTGGAGCCCACCGGCCGGGCCCCGGGGCCGTCGTGCCCACCGGCCGCTTCCGCCAGGCACAGCAGCGCGGTTCCGGACAGCCCCAGGGCCGCACCGGTCATCCAGCGGCGGGTGAGGCGGCGTCCGTCCACCACGCGCTCGACGACGGCCGAGGCGAGCGGGGCCGATCCGATCGACACCACGGTTCCGGCGGCCACTCCGGCCAGGCGCATGCTGCTGTAGAACGCCAGAGGGTAGACGGCCACCGCAAGGGCGCCGAGCAGCACCACCCCGCTCCGCGCCCGCAGTGCGGACGCCTGCCGGGAGACGCCGCGGGCGGCGACGAGGGCCTGGAGCAGTCCGCCCACCCCCATGGCGGCGGCCCCGATCGCCAGGGGGCCCACGTCAGGGGCGAAGGTCGCGGCCGTACCCGTGGTACCCCACAGCACCGAGGCGACCAGGATGCACAGCGACCCCGCGCCCGCCGCGGCGGACCTCTCCCCGCCGGTCCGCTTCACAGACGCTCCAGCAGGTCCGACGCCATCGCCCGGGCATGCCGCACCCGCGTCCCCCCGCCTTCCAGTCCGGCCCGCGCCATCGCCCCCTCCAGCAGGAACGCCAGATGCTCCGCGATCGCACGCGCCTGCTCGGGCCGCCCCGGCAGGATCTCGCCGACATGCCCGGCGAGCAGGGACTCGACCTCCTCCTTGTGACGGCGCACCACGGACCGTCCCTCGTCCCCGGCGGGCAGCTCGGCCGCCGCGTTCAGCAGGCCGCAGCCGCGAAAGCCGTGCTCGTAGGCGAAGGCCGCGTGATCGGCGTACGCGTCGAAGACCGCCAGCACCCCGCCACGGCCGTCCCGCACCCCTTCCAGCCGCCGCCGGTACAGCTCCAGCCACTCCTCGTGGCGCGCGTCGAGGTAGGCCCGCACCAGGTCGGCCTTGGAGGAGAAGTTGTTGTACAGGCTCATCTTCGCGACGCCCGCCTCGGCGGTGATCGCGTCGATCCCCGTCGCCGTCACACCGTCCGCGTAGAAGCGCCGGGACGCTGCGGCGAGCAGCCGTTCCCGCGCGGTTCCCCGCCGTCCGCGGGGGCGCTCCGCCGCGGTGCCGGTCTCGCTCATCCGACCCTCCGTCCGTTATTAGGTAGGTCAGTCTACCCAGTACGGCACCGGGGACCGTCCGGTGCCGAGCCACCGACGCGGGCCGCCGTCCGTGCCGTCACGCTCATCGAAGAAAACCCTTCTCATGGCGATCCCGGCGGCCGGTGCCCGGCTGCGCCGCCGCAGGCGGGCACTCCACCTCACGCTGAAGGACGTGGCGGACCGGACCGGTCTCACCGAGGGGTTGCAACTGCTGCCGGATCAGTGAGTTCTGGAACGTGTGAGTGTGTGGGAGTGAGTCGGGCGGTGTGGTGGGTCCTCGTTCCGCTCGGGTGGGGGGATGTGGTGGGGCTGGTCGGGTGACTTCTGCTTCGGTGGTTCGTTGTCCTGTTCGCCAGGGGAAGTCCGGTGCCGGGGCTGTGGAGGGGGTGGGGTGGGTGGCGGTGCTTCGGGTACTGGCCGCGCCGTTCGTCGTGCCCGGTCCTGCGGGTGTCGCGGTGCGTACCCGGTTGCGGTTGTCGGGTGTCGAGGAGCGGGTGCTGGGTGAGGTGGGTGGGTGGCTGGGGTCGTTGGCGTCGGGGGATCTGGCGGTCCGATGCCGTGACGGCCTGGACCATGACGCGGAGCGCTGGGCGGTGCGCAAGCGGGCGTTGACGGCGCGGTCGTCGTCGCGGTGGGCGGGGAGCATCACCAAAGCCACGCATGACCAGTGGGCGCTGGCGCGCCGGGGCCTGGCCGCGCATGTCCGGTCTCTGGAGGCGGGGATCGCGACGGTCCGTCACCGTCTGTCGCTGCCGGTGGGTGAGAAGGGTACAAGGCGTGCGCCGGGCGGCTACCGCTCCCGGCGTGAGTGGCACGCCAAGTCCCGCCGCCTGACGGTGCTGGAGGCGCGGCACGTGCGGGCGGTGGCGGACTGGAGTGCGGGCCGGGTGCGGGTCGTGCGAGGCGGTAAGCGCCTGGCGAACACCCGCCACCACCTTCCGGAGGCACATCTGACGGAGGTGGAGTGGCGGCGTCGGTGGGTGGCGGCGCGCTTGTTCCTGTCGGCGGACGGGGAGTCGGGCAAGCGGTACGGCAACGAGACGATCCGTATCACCCCCGAAGGACAGCTCTCCCTCAGACTCCCCGCACCCCTGGCCCACCTCGCCAACGCCCCGTACGGCCGGTTCGTCCTTGAGCGGCCGGTGGTGTTCGCGTACCGGGGTGGGGAGTGGGCCGACCGGATCGCCGGGAACCGGGCCGTCGCCTACACCCTGCACCACGACACCGACCGCGACCGCTGGTACGTGACCGCCGCCTGGCAGCGCAGAGCCGCACCGCTCCTGCCCCTGGGGGCGGCGCTGGCGGCGGGCTGTGTCGGGGTGGACATGAACGACGACCACCTCGCCGCCTGGCACCTCGATGCCCACGGCAACCCCGTCGGCGAACCCCACCGCTTCCCCTACGACCTGACCGGGAATGCCGCTCACCGGGACGCGCAGATCCGCCACGCCCTCACCCGCCTCCTGCACTGGGCCCGCCAGTGCGGGGTGAAGGCGATCGCGGTCGAGGACCTCGAATTCGAACGGGAGAAGACCCGCGAGAAACACGGCCGCAGGAAACGCTTCCGCCGGCTGGTCTCCCGCTTTCCGACCGCGAGGCTCCGGGCCCGGCTGGTGTCGATGGCCGCCGAACACGACCTCACCGTTATTGCGGTCGACCCCGCCTACACCTCCCGATAGGGCGCCCAGCACTGGCAGAAACCCCTCGCCACCCCACGACGCACCACCACCCGGCACGATGCCGCGAGCATTGCGATCGGACGACGCGCCCAGGGACATCCGGTCCGGCGACGGACGGCACCGCCCCGTGCACACCAGAGCGATGCGCACGGGCATCGGACCGCCCAGGCCCCACCGGACACCCCTGGGCGTGAGGAACCCCGCCCCCGTATACCCGGACCACGGACACGATCCGCGCCGCCCGGACACGGAGCGAACGCGGGCAACCAGAACGCCCAACACCGTCCGGGGCGTTCGGCTGAGCACGAGCACGAGCCCTGGCAACAGGACTCACTCCCACTCAGTCTCCAGAAACGGTTGACCGTACACGCAACTGCCCCTACCCTTCTCGCAACCCGCTGGTACATCGATTAACCATCACTGGTTGACGTCCTCTGGTTGGAGTATCCCGCTGTGCGCTCACCCCTGAGTCGGCGTGGCTTCCTTGCCGCAGGTTCCGGTATCACCGCCGCCACCGCTCTTCCCGCCCTGTCCGGCTGCTCCTCCATCGCCGCGGCCGACTCCGATCCCGACACCCTGCTCGTCCATACCCAGTTGGGCACCACCGCGCCCGGTTCGGTCACGTACACCGCCATGGTGAAACAGTTCCGGAAGGAGAATCCGGGCCTCCGGGTCAAGAACCTCGTCAACGGCGACGACCTCGCCCAGGTGTACGAGACCTCCCGGCTGGCCCGCAAGGAACCCGACGTCGTCATGGTCAACCTGTACGACAAGACGCTGGCCTGGACCGATGTCGGGGCGACCGTCGACGTCAAGGGGTACCTCGACGACTGGGGGCTGCGGAAGCGGGTCCTCCCCGCCTCGCTGGAGGCGTGGACCGACGGGAAGGGACGGCTGCGCGGCTTCCCGTACTTCGCCACCAACTGGCCCGTCGCCTTCAACACGGCCCTCCTCGACCGGGCCGGAGTGAGCGCGATACCGACCACGGGTGACGAACTCATCGGCGCGGCACGCACGTTGCGCGCCAAGGGCATCGCCCCCGTCACCGTCGGCGGCAACGACTGGACGGGGCAGAAGCTGCTCGCCCAGATCATCCAGACCTTCCTCACCCAGGAGGAGGCCCAACAGGTCTACGCGACCGGCGACTTCGGCGGCAGGGGCGTCCGCGAGGGCATCGAGTACTTCGTCTCCCTGCGGGACGCCGGGGTCTTCGCCGACAAGGCACAGGGGCTCACCTCCGACACGATGACCACGCAGTACAACACGCAGGCCGCCGCGATGGCGTCCATGATGTCCTCGGCCCTCGCGAAGGTGCCGGCGGAGGTGGCCGCGCACACCGAGGTCGGCGGCTGGCCGCTCGCGCCCGGCGCCGCGCACGACAAGCCGACGATCATGCGCGCCTTCACCCTCATCGGCTTCTGGATCAGCCCCAACGGCACGAAGAAACTGCCCGCGGTGGAGAAGTTCGTGCGCTTCATGTACCGGCCCGACGTGGTCTCCCGCTTCATCACCGAGAGCGGCCGGGACATGGCGCTGGTGACCGACACGGTCAGCACGGACTTCCCGCTCGTGGCCGCGGCGCAGCGGCTCGGCGACCGGGTCGGCCAGGTGCTGCTGCCCGATCTGTACGTGCCCCCGACGGCCACTCAGCCGTTGATCACCGCGACCAGTACCGCCTTCACCCGGGGCACGAGCGCGGCCTCCGTACGCTCCGCCCTCGAATCCGCGTACCGCGGGGCCTGAGCGGTGGCACGGACCGGCGCAGCGGCGTCCCGTCGGTCCGAGCGACCTCCGAATCCCTCGCCCGAGCCTCCGAAAGTCAGGCCATGACGATGCTCTCGTCCGCCACCCCAGGCGGCACCACGGCCCACCACACCCCCGCCCGTCCGTCCCCCTCCCCCGCCGGCCGCGACCGCCGTCACCAGGGCGGCGTCATCCTGGCCGTTCCGGCGCTGCTCTGGTACCTGGTCTTCATGGTCGGCCCGCTGGTCGCCATCTTCGTCATCGCGGCCCTGCACTGGCCCGGCATGCTCCAGCCGGTCTCCTTCGCCGGGCTGGGCAACGTCCGTACGGTCCTCGCCGACCCGGTCTTCCGGGACGCCGTGGCCAACACGGCCGTCCAACTCGCCGTCGCGCTGCCGGTGATGATCGTGGCCGCGTACATGCTGGGCTACTACGTGACACAGCGGCCGCCGGGCCACCGCGTGCTGCGCTACCTCCTCTTCATCCCCGGTCTGATCTCGGCCCCGGCCAAGGCCATGGTGTTCTACGCGGTCCTCTCCCCGGACGGGCTGCTCAACGGGGCCCTGGCGAAGGCCGGTCTCGGCTCGCTGACCGACGCCTGGCTGGCCTCGCCCTCCACCGCGCTGCTCTGCCTGATCCTGGTGGACGTGTGGAGTGGCATCGGGTTCACGGCGGTCCTGTTCGCAGCGCGCCTGGGCAGTGTGCCGGACGAGATCGGCGAGGCCGCGCAGATCGACGGCGCCGGGCACTGGCGCACGATGTGGCGCGTCCACTTCCCCGTCATCCGCGACTACGTGGGCGTCGTGACGATGCTCCAGTTCCTGTGGACGCTGTTCGGCTCCGCCCAGAACGTCCTGCTGCTCACGCAGGGCGGCCCGGGAAGCTCGTCGACAACGTTGTCCTTCCTCGTGTACCAGAAGGCGTTCATCGCGGCGGACCTCGGCTACAGCCAGACCGTCGGTGTGATCCTTTTCCTGGTCGGGCTGGCCGGTCTGCTCGTCATCCGCCGTGTCTTCCGCCAGAACTACTGAACCGATCCGCAGATCTGGAGCCCGTGCCATGAAGCCCAGTGCCACGAAACTCGGAAAGTCCTGGCTGCCCGCGCACCTCCTCGCGTGGCTGTACGCGGTGCTGCTGGTGGTCCCCCTCTACTACCTGCTGGTCTCGGCGTTCAAGACGAACGACGAGGTCTTCGGCAGCCCCTTCGCGCTGCCCACCTCCTACTCCTTCGGCAACTTCGACGAGGCGTTCTCCTCCGCGGACCTGGGCCTGGCCGTGGTCAACTCGGCGCTCGTCACCGTGTTCGCGCTCGTTCTGACCCTGCTGCTCGCCATCCCCGCGTCCTTCGCGATCGCCCGCGCGCAGGGGCTGCTGGGGGCGCTGGTGGAACGGGTGTTCTCCCTCGGGTTCCTGGTGCCCACGTTCGCCGCGCTCTTCCCGACGTTCCTGCTCTCCGCGGCCACCGGGCTGTTCCACACGCGCTCCTTCATGGTGCTGTTCCTCCCGGCCACGGCGATGCCGCTCTCCGTCGTCATCCTCGTCCAGTTCATGCGGACCATCCCGCGCGAGATGGAGGAGGCCGCGCGGATCGACGGCGCGTCCACGTTCGCGGTGCTGCGGCACGTCTACACACCGATGTGCATGCCGGGCATCGCGACCGTGCTGCTGCTGAACTTCCTGACCTTCTGGAACGAGTACCTCTACTCGCTCGTGATCATCGGCCCGGATCCCGCGCAGCGCACGGTGCAGGTGGCACTGCCCACCCTCAAGGCCGTGACCGGCACCGACTACGGGATCCTGACCGCCGGTACGGTATTGACACTGGTGCCGGTGTGGATCGTCTACACCGTGCTCCAGAAGCGGATGCAGCAGGCTCTCGTCAGCGGGGCGGTGAAGATGTGACCCAGCATTCCCAGAGGGCACCCCGGCAGCGGGACACCCCGCTCGCCCGGGAACGCCCCACCATCAAGGCCGTGGCCGCCGCGGCCGGCGTCTCCACCGCCACGGTCTCCCAGACCGTCAACGGCACCGGCCGGATCACCGAGGCCACCCGGCGCCGGGTGCTCGACGCCGTCGCCGAGCTGGGCTGGTCACCGAGCGCGTCCGCGACCGCGCTGCGCCGGGCCAGGACCCGTACGATCGCGCTCGTCGTGCGCCGCGCCACCGATGTGCTCGGCGCCGACCCGCACTTCGGCGAGCTGATCACGGGTCTGGAGGGCGAACTGGCCCCGCGCGGCTACGGTCTGCTGCTCCACCTGGTCGCCGACATGGCGCAGGAGAGCGCGCTGTACGAACGGCTGGTCGCCGAGGGCCGGGTCGACGGAGCGGTACTGACCGACGCGCGCGCCGACGATCCGCGCCCGCCGCTGCTGCGCGGGCTCGGGCTGCCGGCCGTCCTGCTGAGCGCGCCCGACCCCGCCTCCCCGGTGGTGAACGTGGGGCTCGGACAGCAGGGCGCGGGGGTACGCGAAGCCGTCGCGCACCTGCTGGCGCTGGGCCACCGGCGGATCGCCTGTGTCACGGGGCCCGCCGAGCTGACGCACACCCGGCTGCGCCGCGCGGCCTTCGAGGACGCGCTCGCCGAGGCCGGGGTACGGCCGGTCGCGGTGCGGGAGACCGATTTCACGGAGGCGGCGGCGGTCGCCGCCACCGAGGAACTGCTGGCCCTGGCCGACCGGCCCACGGCCGTCGTGTACTCCAACGACTCGATGGCCGTCTGCGGGATCGGCACGGCCCAGCGCGCCGGGCTCCGGGTGCCGCGCGACCTGTCCGTCGTCGGGTACGACAACCTGCCGCTCGGCCGCTGGATGTACCCCCGGCTGACCACGGTGGACCAGCAGGTGCAGGCCGTCGGCGCCGCCGCGGCCCGGGCCCTGCTCGCCGAGTGCGGTGAGGACGTACCGGCGCCCGTGCTCGACGGCCGGCCACGGCTGGTCGTACGGGAGACCACCGGCCCGGCGCCGGCCGCGCCCTGACCTCCCGCCGGGACCACCCTTCCCCTTCACCTTCCCGTCTCGCCCCGGTCCACCCACCGACATCCAGAGAAAGACCCCATGCGACGCCACAGCGCCCAGCTCACCCATGACTCCGCCGTTCTGCCCTGGCTCGGCGCCAACTTCTGGTCCCGCAGCGGCGGTCCGCTGATGTGGCGGGACTACCGGCCGAAGACGGTCCGTGAGGAACTGGCCGTCCTGCGCGACCACGGCCTGACGATGACCCGGTCCTTCTTCTACTGGCCGGACTTCCATCCGGAGCCGCACCGGATCGACGAGGAACTGTGCGGCCACTTCCGTGACTTCCTCGACGCCCACACCGAGGCGGGGATGGGCACGGTCCCCACCTTCATCGTCGGCCACATGTCCGGGGAGAACTGGGACCCGGCGTGGCGCGGCGGCCGGGATCTGTACGAGGACGTCTGGCTCGTCGGCCGCCAGGCCTGGTTCGTCTCGCAGATGACCCGGCGCTTCAAGGACCATCCCGCCGTCACCGGCTGGCTGATCACCAACGAGATGCCGGGGTACGGCCGGATCTACCAGGTCGACCCGCCCTCCTCCGACGTCGTCACCGCCTGGGCGCAGTTCATGTGCGACGCGGTGCGCGCGGCGGGCGGGACGCAGCCGGTGTCGCTGGGCGACGGCGCGTGGGGCATCGAGGTGACCGGCCGGGACAACGGCTTCTCGCTGCGCGACACGGCCGAGTACGTCGACTTCGTCGGACCGCACGTGTACCGCTCGGACACGGACCGGCCGCGCCAGCACTACCGCGCCGCCTTCGAGTGCGAACTCGCCGCCGTCACCGGGCAGCCGGTGGTACTGGAGGAGTTCGGCCTGTCCACCGACACGGTCTCGGCGGCGAACGCGGGGGTCTTCTACCGGCAGACGCTGCACAACTCGCTGCTCGGCGGTGCCGCCGGCTGGATCGCCTGGAACAACACGGACTACGACGACCTGTGGGAGCGGTCGCCGTACGATCACCACCCCTTCGAGATGCATTTCGGCATCACCGATCACACCGGCCGTCCCAAGGAGCCGCTGCGTGAACTGGCCGCCTTCGCACAGGTGCTGGAGCGCGTCGACTTCGCGCGCTGCCGCCGCGGCGACGCCGACGCGGCGCTGGTGGTGCCCGCGTTCCTGGAACGCGGCTACCCCTACAGCCGGCCCGCCGACCGCCCGCTGATCTTCACCTCGCTGCACCAGGGGTACGTGGCCGCGCGCGGCGCCGATCTGCCCGTCGCCCTGGTCCGCGAGGCGGACGGGCTGCCCGGTGACGCCTCGCTCTATCTGCTGCCCGCCACCCGGCAGTTGACCACGCGCACCCGGCGGGAGCTGGAACGGCGGGCGCGGGAGGGCGCGACGGTGTACCTGTCGTTCTGCTCGGGCGAGCACCCGACGACGCGCGGCCCGTGGTTCCACGACCTGGACGGGCTCTTCGGGGTGGAGCTGCAGCTCTCGTACGGGGTGGCCGAGCCCATCGAGGACGAGGTGCTGGAGATGACGTTCACCGAGGACTTCGGCTCGGTCGCGGCGGGCGAGACGCTGCGCTTCCCGGTCGCGGGGAACGAGGACAGCCGCGCCTATCTGCCGGTCGTCCCGGCCGGGGCGCGGGTCGTCGCCACCGACGCGCACGGCCGCCCGGCGCTGCTGGTCCACGAGACGGGGCGGGGCCGTACGGTCCTGGCCACGTATCCGCTGGAGCACATGGCGGCCCGCACCGCCCGCGTCAATCCGGAGCAGACCCACCGGCTGTACGCGGCGCTCGCGCGGATCGCCGGCGCGGCGCGGCCGGTGACCGTCGACACGCCGTACGTCTCGGCGGACACGCTGGTGCGGGAGGACGGGAAGCGTTTCGTCTGGCTGGTGAGCCAGGCGGAGGAGGAGCTGACCGTGCGCCCCCGCGCGGAGGATGAACTGCGCGACCTGGACAGCGGGGAGCCGGTGCGGGACGTGGTGATCGCCCCGTACGGGGTGCGCGTCCTGGAGCTGGGCTGACCGAATCGCCTCGATCCCGCCCGTTCCGCCAGCCTCATCAGGTCAGTCCCGTCGAAGCAGTCGAGGAGATCCGTCCCATGTCCCAGCCCCGGTACCGGGATCCCGCCGCGCCCGTCGCGGACCGGGTGCGTGACCTGCTCTCCCGGATGACGCTCACCGAGAAGGTGGGCCAGGTCAACCAGCGCATGTACGGCTGGCAGGCGTACGAGCGCACCCCCGCCGGCCACCGCCTCACCGAGGCGTTCCGGGCCGAGGTCGCCGCGTACGACGGCATGGGCGCGCTCTACGGGCTCCAGCGGGCCGACCCCTGGTCGGGGGTGACGTTCGGGACGGGCATCGGCGCCGCCGAGGGCGCCCGGGTGTCCGACGCCGTGCAGCGGCATGTCGTGGAGAACACCCGGCTCGGCATCCCCGTGCTCATGGTGGAGGAGATGCCGCACGGCCATCAGGCGCTGGACGGCACGGTGCTGCCGGTGAACCTGGCGGTGGGCGCGACCTGGGACCCGGGGCTGTACGAGGAGGCGGCGGCGCTCGCGGCGGGCGAACTGCGGGCGCGCGGCGGCCATGTCGCGCTCGTCTCCGCGCTGGATCTCGTACGGGACCCGCGCTGGGGGCGCGCGGAGGAGTGCTTCGGCGAGGATCCCTATCTGGCGGCCCGGTTCACCGAGGCGCTGGTGCGCGGCGCGCAGGGTCCCGGCGACGGGCCCGGGCGCGGGCCCGTGTCGTACGGCGCGGACCGGGCGGCGGTGGTCCTCAAGCACTTCGCGGGCCAGGGCGCCACGGTGGGCGGTCGCAACAGCGCGGCCACCGAACTCGGCGCCCGTGAGCTGCACGAGATCCACCTCCCGGCCGCGCTGGCGGGGGTCAGGGCCGGGGCGGCGGGCGTGATGGCGGCGTACAACGAGTTCGACGGGGTGCCGTGCGCGGCCAACCGTGAGCTGCTGACCGGGCTGCTGCGCGAACGCTGGGGTTTCGAGGGCCTGGTGATGGCGGACGGGTGCGCGCTCGACCGGCTGACGCGGCTCGCGGGTGATCCGGTGGCGGCGGGGGCGCTCGCCCTGGCCGCCGGGACGGATCTGAGCCTGTGGGACGAGAGCTTCCCCCGGCTGGCCGAGGCCGTGCGGCGCGGTCTGGTCCGGGAGAGCGTGCTGGACGCGGCGGTCGGCCGGGTGCTCGCGCTCAAGTTCCGGCTCGGCCTGTTCGAGCGGCCGTACACCGGCGAGCGGCGGGCGCCCGCCGGGCTGCGTGAGCTGAGCGAGCGGATCGCGCGGGAGTCGGTGGTGCTGTTGCGGCACGACGGCGCCACACTGCCGCTGCCGGAGCACGTCCGCAGGATCGCCGTCATCGGCCCGAACGCCGACTCCGTACCGCAGCAGATCGGCGACTACACCGCGCCCCAGCGTCCGGGGGGCGGGGTCACCGTCCTGGACGGGATCAGGGCGGCGGCGCGTGGCGAGGTCGCGTACGCGCGTGGCTGTGAGCTCGTGGGCGGGGACCGGTCCGGCATCCCGGCGGCGGTCGCGCTGGCCGCCTCCTGCGAGGTGGCGGTCCTGGTGCTCGGCGGATCGAGCGCGCGGGAGTCCGCCACCCGCTTCGACTCCAACGGCGCGGCGGTGGTCAGCTCCGGCCTTCCGGTGGACATGACCTGCGGCGAGGGAGTGGACCTCGCCGAACTCGGGCTTCCCGAGGGTCAGTCGGCGCTGCTGAGTGCCGTGACCGCCACCGGGACGCCGGTCGTCGTCGTGCTGGTGCAGGGCCGTCCGCACGCCGTTCCGGAGGACCTCGCCGCACGGGCGGGGGCGGTGCTCAGCGCCTGGTATCCGGGTCCCTGGGGCGGGCGCGCGATCGCCGAGGTGCTCTTCGGCGCGGCCGGACCCGTGGGCCGGCTGCCGGTCTCCGTACCGCGCTCGGCGGCGCAACTGCCGGTGTTCTACAACGGGAAGGACCACGGCTACCGGGGATACGTCGACCAGCCGGCCACCGCCCGCCACCCGTTCGGGCACGGCCTGTCGTACACGACGGTCGAGTACGGCGCGCCCCGGCTCTCCCGGGACGCGGTCACCGTGTCCCCGACCGGCGCCGTCCCCTCGCTGACCTGTGTGGTGGAGGTCGCCAACACCGGGGCGCGCCCGGTGGACGAGACGGTGCAGCTGTACGTGCGCCGGGTGCTGGGCGGCTCGTCATGGCCGCGCGTGCGCGAACTGCGCGGCTTCGCACGGACGGCGCTGGCGCCGGGTGAGCGGGCCGAGGTCTCCTTCACCATCGGCGCGGAGACCCTGGCCTCGGTCACCCGCTCCCTCGAACAGGCCGTGGAACCGGGGACGTTCGAGATCGCGACGGGCCCGTCCGCCGACCGGACGACGGGGGCGGTGCTGACCGTGGGTCCCTGGCCGGAACCGTCCTGACCCGGCGGCCTGCGGTGGTGTGGAGTCACCGCACCGCAGACCATGTCCCGCCGCGGCTGCCGGGCGGTCTCCCTCTCGGTATCCCGGTCGGCCGCATGGCTTCCCCCGTCCCACGGGTCAGGCGTCCCGGTCCAGGTGGCGTTCGGGTGTGCCGTGGTAGCCCGCGAGGAGGGGCCGGGGCAGCGGGCCCTTGATGCGGGTCCCGTTCTCCGTCTCCTCCCACGCGTGGGCGAGGATGCCCACGCTGCGGGAGAGGACGAACAGGCCCCGGCCGAGCTGGGAGGGGAAGCCGAGTTCCGCGTAGATGATCGCGGTGGCCCCGTCGATGTTCATCGGGACCGGGCGCTCCCGGCCCTCGGCGAGGGCGGCCTCCAGCGCCAGTCCGGCGGCGAGGGCCCAGCCGGGGACCTCGCCGGCCTCGACGGTTTCCCGGACCAGCGCGAGCAGCGGGTCCCGGCGCGGGTCGCGGGGGTGGAAGCGGTGGCCGAATCCGGGGATGTAGGCGCGGCGACGGCGGTATTCGGCGACGACGGCGGAGGCCGGTTCACCGTCGGCGACCCGCTGCAGTACCTCCATGCACTGCTGTCCCGCTCCCCCGTGGACATCGCCGAGCAGGCCGGCGCCGGTCGCGACGGCGCTGTTGAGTCCCACGCCGCAGGTGGCCGCCATCCGGGCCGCGGCGATCGAGGGGGCCTGCGGGCCGTGGTCGACGGCGGCGACCAGCGCGGCTTCCAGGAGGCGTCCCTGACGGGGCGTGGGCAGTTCGCCGCGGAGCATCAGCCAGATCTGTTCGGCGAAGGTGACCCGGCCGATCAGTTCCTCGACCGGATAGCCGCGCAGCCGGATCTCGCCGGGGTGGATCTCGCTCACCGCCGTGGACCACCAGTCGGTCACGGTGCGTTCGGCGATCAGTGTCTCTCCCCCGTCGGCGGTGTCCCGCGCCTGCCCGTCGCCCGCGGGTACCGGTGCCCCGGTCATACGGCACCGCCTTCGCGCAGCGCGGTGATCTCCGCCGGGGTGTAGCCGAGTTCCGCCAGCACGGTGTCGGTGTGTTCCCCGAGCAGCGGTGGCGGGGAAGGTGTCACGGCGGGTTCACCGTCCACGCGCACCGGGCTGCCGAGGACGCGCAGGGCGCGCTCGCGGCCGTCGGGAAAGGGGAGGTCGTGTACGAAGCCGCGCGTGGCCAGGTGGTCGAGGCCCAGGGCGTCCGGTACCGACAGGACGCGCGCCGCCGGGACTCCGGCGTCGGAGAGGATCTCCTCCCACTCCGCCGCCGGCCGGGCGGACAGTCCCGCCTCGACCTCGTCGCGCAGGGCGTCGCGGTGTGTCTTGCGGTCGGCGGGGTGCGTGAAGCGCGGGTCGGTCGTCAGGTCCTCGCGTCCGATGAGCCGGCACAGGGTCGTGAACTGCTGCTGCCGGTTGGCCGCGATGTTGAGGTGGCCGTCGGCGGTGCTGAAGGTGCCCGAGGGGGCCGCGGTGAAGTTCTCGTTGCCCATGGGGTGGGGTACGCGTCCGCTGATCAGGTAGTTGGACGTGACCCAGCCCATGGCGGTGAGCGCGGACTCCAGCATCGAGACATCGACGAAGGCGCCCTCCCCGGTACGTCCGCGGCGTACGAGCGCGGCCGCGACCGCGTAGGCGGCCGCCATGCCGCCGAGGGTGTCGGCGACGGGGAATCCGGCCCGCAGCGGAGCGGTCCCCGGGGTGCCGGTGACGCTCATCATCCCGCTGAGGCCCTGGATGATCTGGTCGTACGCCGGGCGGTCCCGCAGCGGGCCCGTCTGTCCGAAGCCGGAGATGGCGCAGTAGACGAGCCGGGGGTTCTCCGCGCTCAGCGTCTTCCAGCCGACACCGAGCCGGTCCATCACGCCGGGACGGAAGTTCTCCAGCAGGACGTCCGCCTCGCGGACGGCGCGCAGGAGTGCCTCCCGTCCGTCCGGGTCCTTCAGGTTGAGGGTGAGTGAGCGCTTGCCGGCGTTCTGGGCGAGGAAGGACGCGCCCAGCAGTTCCTCCCCGAGTTCCCGGTCCGCGCCCAACTGGCGGGCGAGATCGCCCGATGCGGGCATCTCGACCTTGATGACGTCGGCGCCGTGCAGAGCGAGCTGATAGCCGGCGAAGGGGCCGGCGAGGACGTTGGTCAGATCGAGGATCCGTACGCCCTCCAGGAGGGGGGTCGTCATCAGGCGGTGCCTCCGATGCAGTCGAGCGCGGTGAGGGCCCGTGCGGTGTCCAGCAGGGCCGGGGTGAAACCGGCGATGGCCTCGTCGGTGAAGCGGGTGGTCGGGCCGCCGAGCGCGACCGCCGCGGTGAGGCGGCCCGACGCGGGGGCGAAGACCGGGGCCGCGACGCCGGAGACGCCGGGCTCGCGTTCGCCGTGGCTGACGGCCATGCCGTCCTCGGCGGCCTTCCGGGCGCGCTCCCCGAGCCGGTCGTCCCCGTCGCCGCCCGGTGCGCGGGCGGCGACCGCGGCGATGTCGGCGCGGTCCGAGCGCGAGAGGAGGACATGGCTCGCGGCCCCCGACCAGAGCGGCATCTCCGCCCCGATGTGGACGACGTGGCGCAGCGTACGGGTGCCTTCGTGGCGGGCGACGCAGACACGGGTGTTCTGCTGACGGACGTAGACCGACGCCGTCTCCCCGCCGCTCGCCTCGCTCAGTTCGGCGAGGCGGCGCAGTGCCTCTTCCGGCAACCGCCAGGTCCGGTCGGCGAGTTCGGCCCAGCGCAGGAGTCCGGTGCCGGGGACGAGGTGGCCGTCCCCCCGGCTCCAGAGCAGGCCGCACTGCTCCAGTGTGTGGACCAGCCGTACCACGGTGGTCTTCGGCAGTCCGGTCGCGTCGACCAGTTCGCGTACGGGCCGGCTGGGGTGGTCGGCGTCGAAGAGGGTGAGCAGTTCCACCGCGCGCTGCACACTGCGGACGCCGCCTGCGTCGGATTCGGGCATGCCGTTTCCTTCGTGTCTCGGCACGCGGCGAGGCGGACGCCTCGCCGGTGAGTGGGCCGTTGCATCACACCACGGAACCATCCAGCGGCACAAGCGAACCACCTGGTGGTTCGCTGTGGGCAGGCGTGGGCCCGGGGCGCACGGGGGGGGTGGGTCAGGTGATGCGGGCGATGATGTGGTCGGCGGCCTCGGTCGCCATGCGGCGCAGCGCCTGCTCGGTCTGCGCTCCGGTGTGCGGGGTGATGACGACCGACGGCTCGGCGCGCAGGGGGTGGTCGGACGGGAGCGGTTCGACCGTCGTGACATCGAGGCCGGCGCCCGCGAGATGGCCCCGCCGGACGGCGTCGAGCAGAGCGGACTCGTCGAGAATGCCGCCGCGCGAGGTGTTCACCACCACCGCGCCCTCGGGCAGCGCCATGAGTTCGGGCAGCCCGATGAGGTCGCGGGTCTCCTCGACCAGCGGGACGTGCAGGCTGAGGTTCTCGGCGAGGGAGAGCAGTGTCGGGAGGTCCGCGGGTTCGACACCGGCGTCCGTCATGACGGAGACGGGCACCATCGGGTCGTGGGCCAGGACGCGCATGCCGAAGCCGTGGCTCGCGATCGCGGCGACCTCGCGGGCGATACGGCCGAAGCCGACCAGCCCGAGCACCGCGCCGGAGAGCTCCCGGCCGCGGATCGCCGCGCGGGTGTCCCCCTCGTCGCGGATCGCGATACCGATGCCCCGGCGCACCGCCAGCAGCAGGGCCATGGCGTGCTCGGCGACGGACCGGCTGTTGGCCGCCGGGGTGGTGGTGACGGTGATCCCCAGCTCCCGCGCGGTGTCGACGTCCACGGTGTCGAGGCCGACGCCGTGCCGTGCCACGATGCGCAGGCGGGGGGCGCGGCGCAGCATGGCGCCGTCGACGCGTTCGGTGCGCAGCAGGATGGCGGCGACCCGGTCGCTGATCTCGTCGAACGCGGCCCCGTCGGCGCCGTATCCGAGACGTACGTCGGCGTGCGGGCGCAGCCGGGTCAGGGCGTCGGTGTGGACCGGCCGGGGGATCCAGACGAGCGGGCGTTCAGTCACGGGGCACCAGCCTCTGGTTGGCCGCGCGGCGCTCGGTCTCGCCCTCGATGAGCCGGCGTGTCCGCGCGACGACGTTCTCGGCCTGGGCGGCCGGGACGACGGCCACCCCGTCGTCGTCACCGAGCACCCAGTCCCCGGGGGCGACGGGCACACCGCCGACGGCGATCGGGCCCGCTATGCGGTACGGGCCGGTCTTCCACGGTCCGGCGGGTGTGACGGCGCGGGCGAACACCGGGACGCCGAGCTGCGCCAGCTCGACGACGTCCCGGGCCGCGCCGTCGAGGACGATGCCGCCGATCTCCAGCGCCTTGGCCTTCTGTGCCACGAGTTCACCGATCAGCGCGCGGGTCGTGTCCCCGCCCCCGTTGACGACGAGCACCTCCCCGCGCCGGATCGTCTCGAACGCGGTGTGCAGGCCCTTGTTGTCACCCGGCCGGGTCCACACCGTGAAGGCGGGTCCGGACAGGACGGCCCCCGGCCACAGCGGGCGGATGCCGTCGGCGACGCCGAACCGGTCCATCGCGTCGGACACGGTGGCGACGGGGAACGCCCCGGGGGGCGGATAGTCGTGCACGGTTCTCCTTCATTTGAGTCAGTGCGGTGTGCGTGTGCCGGATAAGGAGTGATGGACCGGCCGGGTCAGTACAGCGCGGGCGGCAGACCGGTCCTGGCGATGTCCTCCGCGCAGCGGCGGACCGCGTGGACGAAGCCGGGGATCTTGTCCTCGGTGAACCGCACGGTGGGACCGCCGACGGCGAGGACCGGCGGGCGGGCGGGTGCGGCGCCGCCGGGGAACGGGACGGGAACCGCCAGACCGCTGTTGCCCGGTTCGCGCTCGCCGTGGGTGACGCACCAGCCCCGCTCCGCCGCGGCCCGCGCCCCGGCGCGCAGCGCCTCGGGGTCGCTGCCGGACTCCGCGGCGATGCGTGTGACGAGTACGTCCCGCTCCTCGGGCGGTTCCAGGCTGAGCAGCACGTAGGAGGCGGACCCCACGGACATCGTGAGGGCGTCGCCCGGCTCCACCACATGGCGCAGGCTGCTGGGGCTGGGGGCCTGGCCGACCACGACCCGCCGCGTGCCCTGGCGCACGTACAGGCTCACCGTCTCACCGGTCTCGGCCGCGAGGGCCCGCATGCGTGTCAGCGAGGCGGGCGGGACGGTCCAGGCCGTCTCGGCGAAGGCGGCGAAGGCGATGAGGCTGGTGCCGACCCGGACCCGCCCGTCCGTCCCGGACTCCACCAGTCCTTCCCCGGCCAGCGTCTCCACCAGCCGCAGGACGGTCGTCCTCGGCAGGCCCGTCTCACGGACGAGGTCGGTCAGTGTGAGTGACATGCGCTCCGGGGTGAACGCGCGAAGCACCTGCCACGCCCGGTTCACCGCCCGGATGCCGCCACCGTCGGTCGTCGGGGACATCGGTTCCCTTTCTTCGTGTTCTTCGTGGTGTCTTCTCCATTGCTTCGTCCCGGAGATGATGTTTACCATCTGGCGGTCATGAATATCCACCAGATGGACACACCGGGGTAACCGTAACCGGCCATCTCGGAATCAGCTCGGTACGAGATCACAAGGGAGTGGTCGTGCAGAGGAAACGTTTCATGCTCGGCGTCGCCGGCGCCCTGAGCACCGCGGTGCTCGCCGGGGCCGCCGTCGTGGACGCCAGCAACTCCACCTCGGGCGCCACTGCGAGGTCGAAACTGACGGTCACGGCCCCGGCCGCGCCCGGCGGCGGCTGGGACCTCGCGTCACGCGAGTTCCAGCAGTCGCTGCGGGCCGGTTCGATCGTCAACAACGTCCAGGTCGTCAATGTGCCCGGCGCCGGCGGCACCATCGGGCTCGGGCAGTTCGTCCAGCTCGGCGACGATCCGACACGGCTGATGATGACCGGCACCGTGATGGAAGGTGCCATCACGGTCAACAAGTCGCGGGTGGACCTGGAGGACACCACACCGATCGCCCGGCTCGCCGAGGACTACCAGGTCTTCATCGTCCCCGCGAACTCCCCGTACCAGACGCTCCAGGACTTCATGGCGGCATGGCAGAAGAATCCGCACGGCCACGCCGTCGGCGGCGGCGGGCTCGGCGGCACCGACCACCTGCTCGCCGGACTCGCCGCGCGGGAAGCCGGCATCGACCCGAAAGAGGTCAACTACATCTCGTTCGCGGGCGGCGGCGAAGTGCTCACGGCGCTGCTGTCGAACACCGTCGAGATCGGGGTCAGCAGCTACAACGACTTCCGCGACCAGATCGAGGCGGGCAATCTGCGGGCGCTGGCGGTCTCGGCCGACAAGCCGGTGCCGGGCATCGACACGCCCACCTTCATCGAGCAGGGCGTCGATGTGTCGCTGCCCAACTGGCGTGGCCTGGTCGCGCCGCCCGGCATCAGCGACGCACAGCGCCGCGAACTGACCGACATCGTCACCGAGGCGACCCGTACCCCCGAGTGGGAGGACGCGCTCACCCGCAACAAGTGGGTGAAGAGCCTCCTGACCGGTGACGAGTTCGCCGACTTCATCCGCCAGGACCAGGCGCGAGTCAACACGATCATCAAGGAGCTGGGTCTGTGACC
Source organism: Streptomyces sp. NPDC088124 (assembly GCF_040685895.1). Classification (NCBI taxonomy): domain Bacteria; kingdom Bacillati; phylum Actinomycetota; class Actinomycetes; order Kitasatosporales; family Streptomycetaceae; genus Streptomyces; species Streptomyces sp. NPDC088124. Next base: position 19,120 of record NZ_JBFBJB010000032.1, read on the forward strand.
ACCCACCCCGCGCCGGACCCTGGCCCGGCCGCCTTCCTGCGCCGCCGCACCGGCCTGATCATTCCGCTGCTGCTGCTCGTCACCGGCATCGTGCTGGGCGCCGGAACCCTCACCATGGACGTGCCGGCCAACGTCGCCACGCCGGGCCCGCAGATGTTCCCCACCGTGGTCGCGGTCGCGTGTCTGGTGTTCGCCGTCCTCCTGGGCATCGACGTACTGCGCCGCCCGGAGCCCGAGCAGGCCGCCGCCGTCTCCGCCTCCTCCGTTTCCGCAGTTCCCTCCGCGTCCTCCACGGCCGCCACCGCGCCCGCGGAGACCACCGGCACCACGGCCGATGAGACCCCCGCGGCGGTCCGGACCCGCAGCAACCGATGGGGAGTGGCCGGACTGGTCGGCACGATCGGGGCCTTCATCGCCCTGCTCGTCCCGCTCGGCTGGCTGCTCTCGGGCGCGCTGCTCTTCTGGGGCGTGGCGCGGGCGCTCGGCAGCCGCCGTCCGGTGTTCGACATCTTCCTGTCGGTGGCCATCTCGTCCACCGTCCAACTGGCCTTCTCCGCGGGACTGGGCCTCAGCCTTCCCCCGGGCATCCTGGCAGGAGTGCTCTGATGGAATCACTCGGCAACCTCGGGGACGGGTTCCTCACGATCCTGACACCCATGAACATGCTGTGGGTGCTCGTCGGCGCCCTGCTGGGCACGGCCGTCGGCGTACTGCCCGGCCTCGGCTCGGCGATGGCGGTGGCGCTGCTGCTGCCGGTGACGTTCTCGCTCGACCCCATCGGCGCGTTCATCATGTTCGCCGGTGTGCTGTTCGGCGGTCTGTTCGGCGACTCGACCGCCGGAATCCTGATGAACACCCCCGGCAACAGCACCGCGATCGCCGGATCCATCGAGGGCCACCGGATGGCGAAGTCCGGACGCGCGGCCCAGGCCCTCGCGACCGCCGCCATCGGTGCCTTCACCGGCGGCATCCTCTCCTCCGTGCTCGTGGTGTTCTTCGCGCCCTCACTCGCCGAACTCGCCACCCTCTTCGGCCCCGCCGAGTACCTGGCACTCGCCGTGTTCGCGTTCGTCGCGATCTCCGCCGTGGTCAGCGACTCGATCCTGCGCGGTCTGGCCGCCCTGGTCATCGGCCTCGCCATCGCGCTGGTCGGAGTCGACGGCATGTCCGGCGCCGCACGCTTCACCGGAGGACTGCCCGAACTCTTCGACGGCATCAACATCGTGGTGATCACTGTCGGTCTGCTCGCCCTCGGCGAGGTCATCTCCGTCGCCGCCCGCCGCGGAACCGACGAGGACCTGCGCGTCATGCCGTCCACCGGCCGGCTGTGGCTCTCCCGCCAGGAGATCCGCCAGGCCATGCCCGCCTGGCTGCGCGGCACCGCGATAGGTGTGCCCTTCGGCATCATCCCCGTCGGCGGATCCGAGGTGCCCACCTTCCTGGCCTACGGCACCGAACGCCGGCTCGGCTCGCGCCGCCCCGGCTCCATGTTCGGCAAGGGCGCCATCCAGGGTGTGGCCGGCCCGGAGGCGGCGGGCAACGCCACCGCGGGCACCGCGATGGGCGCCCTGCTCGCTCTGGGCCTGCCCACCTCGGCTACGGCCGCCGTGATGCTGGCCGCGTTCCGCCAGTACGGTCTGCAGCCCGGCCCGCTGCTCTTCGAACGGGCCAGTGACCTCGTATGGGCCCTGCTGGCCAGCTTCTTCATCGCCATGACCGTGCTGCTCGTACTCAACCTGCCGTTCGCGCCGCTCTGGGCCAAACTCCTCAAGATCCCCCGCCACTACCTCTACAGCGGGATCACCGTATTCGCCATGCTCGGCGTCTACGCGACCAGCAGCAAGATCCTCGACCTGGTCCTCGTCCTCGCCATCGGGCTCCTCGGCTTCGCCATGCGCCGCTACGGACTGCCCGTCGCCCCCGTCCTCATCGCGGTCATCCTCGGCCCCCTCGCCGAGACCGAGTTCCGCCGCGCCATGGCGGTCAGCGAGAACGACCCCACGGCCCTGGTCTCCAGCCCGATCACCATCACCCTCTACGTCCTCCTCGCCCTCGGCATCACCGGCCTGCTCATCCAGCGCGCCCGCGGCCGCCGGAGCGTCACCGGGGCGGCCTAGGGACTTCCGTCGGGGCCACGCCGGGCCCGCGGACCAGCGCCCGGTCCGCGCGTTCCCGGCGCCCGCGGCCCCGTACGCCGCACGGTGCGCCCGGATCGGGGCGTCATCGCGGCGCGTGCTCCCGTTGCCGCACGGCGGCGGTGCGGTCGGTGAGGAGCCGGGCCGTCACCGCTCCGCCGATCGCCAGGGCGGCGGTGATGAGGAACAGGACGGCGACGTAGCCGTTGTCGAAGGCGGAGTGGGCCGCGTCCAGCAGACCCCGCGCCCGGTCCTCGGGCAGCCGGCCGGATGCCGTCAGCGCCTGGTCGAGACTGTCCTTCGCGGCCGCGGGACTGCCCTCGGGCAGCCGGACGGTGTTCGTGTAGAGGGAGGTCAGGGCGGAGCCCAGGACTGCGACGCCGAAGAGGCTGCCGATTTCGTAGGAGACCTCTTCCACGGAGGCGGCCATGCCGGCGCGGTGGGCGGGCGCGTTCCCCATGATGGCCGCGGAGGCGGCGGTCATGGCCAGGCCCGTTCCGGCGCCCGCGATCAACAGCCCGGGGACGACCCAGACCGGGTGGTCGGGGTGGACGTCGAGGATCGGCAGCGCGCCGGGGGTGAGCAGCAGCGTCAGGAGGACACCCGCCGCCGCGGTCAGCAGACCGCCGATGATCAGCGGACGGGGACCGGTGCGCCAGGCCAGACTCCCCGCGGCGATGCCGGCGGGCAGGCAGCCCAGGGCGAAGGCGGCCACCAGCACGCCGGCGCCCAGCGGGGTGAGGCCGACGACCAGTTGCAGCCGCTGGGCGAGGACCAGTTGGACGCCCGCGGTGCCGAACATGGCCAGTGCCGCCGCGACGATGCCGGACAGGATGTGCGGATGGCGCAGCAGGGCGAGGTCGAGCAGTGGATGGGTCTGGCGGCGCTGCCTGCGGACGAACAGGGTGAACCCAGCGGCCGACACGAGGAGCGCCGCCACGACGTGCTGCGGCTGCGAGCCCGGCCTGGTGACCTCCTTGACCGCGTAGACCAGGCCGACGAGTCCCGCCATGACCAGCAGCGAGGCGACGAGGTCCCAGGGCTTGTCCGAGCGGTGGGTGTCGCCGGGTGCGAGTGCGGCGGCGGCGATCAGGGCGAGCAGCACCACGGGCACATTGATCAGGAAGACGGACCCCCACCAGAAATACTCCAGGAGCACTCCGCCGACGATCGGTCCGAGCGCCGTTCCCACCACGGACGTCGAGCCCCACACACCGATGGCCATGGTGCGTTCGCGCTCGTCGTCGAAGGTGACGCGGATCAGTGAGAGCGTGGCGGGCATCATCGCCGCGGCGCCCACCGCGAGGAAGGCCCGCGCGCCGATCAGCAGGGCGGGGGTGGCGGCGAACGCCGCCAGCGCGGAGGCGGTGCCGAAGAGGACGAGCCCGGTGAGGAACATCCGCTTGTGCCCGACACGGTCCCCCAGCGTGCCCGCCCCGAGCAGCAGTCCCGCCATGACCAGGGGGTACGCGTTGATGATCCACAGCTTCTGCGAGGCGTCCGCCCCGAGATCCTCCGTCAGCCTCGGCAGCGCCGTGTACAGCACCGACATGTCCAGGCTGATCAGCAGCAGACCCACCGACACGGTCACCAGCAGCCACCAGCGCCTCGCACTGCCGTTCATCGTCACGCTTCCCTCGCTCGTCGTCACCGTTTCGTCCCGCCGGGCAGCACCGTGCAGACGGGCGGCCGACGACCGTAACTATACAATCCAGAAGGCACAGTAACGGTACGGCGGGAGAAGCAGCGAGGGCGCCGGGCGCATCACTCCCGCGGGACGCGGCACCGGCCCCGCGATGCCCTCGGGGCCGCGGGGCCGGTGCGGGGGGCCTTGGAGGGCCGGCTGTTGATCACGGGCAGACGCGGGTCAGCCTCGGACGGCGATGGTGGCGTCGAGTTCCACGAGCGCGCCCTGGGGCAGTACATGGGCCGGCAAGGCCGTCCGGGCGTGGCGGCCCGCGTCGCCCAGGACGTCGAGCAACAGCTGTGAGGCTCCGTCGATCACCGACGGCTGGTCCACGAAGGCGGGTGAGCTGGAGGCCCAGGCGTTGAGCTTGAGTACGCGTACGTTGCCGAGGCCGACGGCGTCGTCGACGCGTGCCAGCAGGTTGATCGCGGCGGTTCTCGCGGCGGTCACCCCGTCGGCCACGGTGGCGTCGTCCCCCAGGCGGCCGCCCAGGATCTCACCGGAGGCGGTCCGGGAGATCTGGCCCGACACGAAGAGCAGATCTCCCCATCGGGCGGTCGCCTCGTACGCGTAGCGGGGCGCGCCGAGCACCGGAAGTTCAATGGACAGCGCCGCGAGGCGCTGCTGTATGTCTGTCATGCGGTATCCCGGTTCAGCAGGTGGGACAGGCGGGCGGGACGCGCGTGGGGGGGCGGCGCGCCCGATCCGCTGTCCGTGAACGGTTGGAGGCGTGGGCGGTTACGCGGTCAGCGCTTGCTGAGGATGTAGGTGCGGTCGCGTCCGATGTACCAGAGGTCTTCGGTGCCGATCGCCGCGTTCTCGTAGCGCCAGGGAATCTCCGCGGCGCCGTACGAACCGACGTCGAGGACGTGCCGGAAGCCGGGGCGGAGCTCGTTGGAGAACGACTCCTGCTTGCCCATGAGGTGGCCGACGTTGCGCTTGCGGTACTCCGTGTTGAAGTCGACCTCCTTGCCGAGCATGCCGATCTGGACCATGCGGTCCAGGTGCGGGGCCAGATAGCGGAGGGTTCCCTCGTGTACGTCCTCGCAGACGACGCCGGGCCTGAGCTGTCCGATGATGCCCTCGCGCACCACGTCGAAGAAGAAGGCGTATGCCTCCTTGGCCGCCGCGGTGCGGGGCAGTGAACGGGCCATGTCGGAGGTGGCGACATTGACGCCGTCGAAGACGATGCGCACCCCGGCGTCGAGTTGGATGCAGGTCGTCTCGTCGTTGATCGGGAAGTCGACCGGAGGGCCGGGGAAGAGCATCCGGTTGGAGGAGTGGAGGTTGGTGAAGTACGGCTCGATGCCGAAGGGGATGTCGTGGGCCGTACGGAACTCGACGATCTTGTCGAGGTAGACGGTGTTGATGTCGAGTTCGGTGAAGGAACGGCCGGCGGCGAGGCCCTCCTCCGCCCAGGCCAGGGCCTCCTCGATGGCGAACACGCTCGCCCGGGCGGCGACGACCTGGAAGGCGAGGTCCTCGTGGTCGCGGATGTCGCGCCAGTGGCCGAGCTCGGTCGAGACCGGGACCGGTTCCGCTCCCTCGCGTTCGAGTTCGCGGGCGAGGCCGACGCTGATCCACTCCTCCTCGACGCCGGTCCGTACGCCGTCGGACAGTGCCCGGACAGCGGCGCCGGTGGACGGGAAGCTGCCGACGGCCGTGCCGGGGAGGCCGGAGGCCGTGTCGGGGGCCAGCACGATCAGCCTGCCCGAGCCGGGCAGCCACAGGGCGACCGCGCCGTCGGGCTGTGCGAACCCGGTCGCCTCGGTGAAGTTGGGCGGCGCGGCCAGGAGCACGGCGTCGAGGGAGTCGTTCTCGGCGAGTGTGGTGAGTGCGGAGAACCTGGTGTCGTGGGCGGCGCCGAACTCGTCCGCGAGGCCGGAGAGGTGCTCGACGTTCTCGATGAGCCGGCGCGCGGTGCGGACGCCGGTCTCGCGCCACTGCGCGAACCTCGCCGTGACCTCTTCGGTGTTGAGTTCATAGGCGGTGACGGGGGTGGGATCCTGGTCGGCGACGACGAGTTCGACGGCGCCGGTCAGTGTGCGGCAGTGGCTGTAGACGACATCGGCGGCGAGACTGACCGGGGCGCCGTCGGCGAGTTCCTGCACCAGGGTCGTCAGGGACGCCGAAGCGGGGGTGTCGGCGACGATCCGGGGGTCGATGGTGACCCAGGGTGCGTAGAACCTGATCCGGTCCTTGGGAACTCCGGCGGAGAGTGCGTTGCCCTGTTCCTGCTGGCGTACGAGCAGGTACTGGCCCTTGTCGGTCCTTGCGATCAGGGGCGCGACGAACGGGTGGGAGTCGAGGCGGATCGCGGAGAACAGGAAGCTGTTGCGCGCGTTGAGTCCGTAGGTCTGCTCGACCTGTGCGGCGTCTGCGGTGAGGCTCAGCATGGGGTGGCTCCTATGGTGTCGGGGTCGCGGCGTCCGGGTCGGTGGCGGTCAGCTGATTCCGGCCACGACTCCGATGTGGGATTCGATTTCCGTTGTGTAGTCGGAGAACGCGGTGGAGAACCGGTGCTCCTTGCCGCGGGGGCGCGGGATGTCAATCGCGACATCGGCGATGATCCGGCCGGGGCGGTCACCGACGACGACGACCCGGTCGCCGAGCCAGACGGCCTCGGAGATGCTGTGGGTGACGAACAGGACACTGCAGCCGGTGGCCTTCCAGATGCGCTGGATCTCGAAGTTCATCGAGTCGCGGGTCATGGCGTCGAGTGCGCCGAAGGGCTCGTCCATGAGCAGCAGTTCGGGGTGGGAGACGAGCGCGCGACAGATGGCCACCCGTTGTTGCATCCCACCGCTGAGTTCGTAGGAGTAGTTCTTGGCTTTGCCGCCCAGCCCCACCATGTCGAGCAGTTCCTGGGCGTAGCGGCGTGATTCGTCGGTGCGGGTGCCCCGGAATTCCAGGGGCAGGAGCACGTTGTCCAGATTGTTGCGCCAGGGCAGGAGGACGGGGCTCTGGAACACCATGGCGATGTCCTCGATGCCGTCGCGGATCGGCCGTCCCTTGACGAGGATTTCGCCTTCGGTGGGCTCCTGCAGGCCGGAGATCGTTTTGAGCAGGGTGGTCTTCCCGCTGCCCGACTGGCCGACGATCGAGACGAATTGCCCTGGCTTCACATGGAAGTCCAGGCCCTTGAGCACGGTGTTGTCCTGGCCGTCGCGGGATCGGTAGGTTTTTCCGACGTTGTTGACCGAGATGGCGTACTCGTTGTTCATGTGGCTCTCCGTCCGGCCGTCACGGGGCCTGGATGGTCTGGTGGGGGTGCAGCGGTTCGATGTAGGAGTTGCTGTACACGTCCTCGGGGGTGAGGTTGCTCGCCGGGTCGAGGCCGAGGAACTCGCGTGCGACGTCGATCGATTTCCGGACGCCGGCGTCATCCATGACGCCGAACTGGTCCGCGGACTTACCCGTGCCCCAGTTGAGGCCGCACTGGGCGCCGATGGCGAGGGTGATGGTCCTGGTCCCGTACCCCGAGACCTCTTTCTGGAAGTCCTTCGCGGCGTCGGTGGGGTGCTGGCACGCCCACAGGAAGCCCTTCTGCATGGCCCGGTTGAACCGCCGCACCTGGTCGGGGTCGTTCTTGAGTTTCTCGTCGGAGACGACGATCCCGTTGCCGTAGAGGTCGATACCCAGGTCGGACCACTTCAGCACGACCGCCTTGCGGCCGAGCGCGTCGATGGCCGGCTGGTCGGAGACGTACAGGGCGAGGTTGGCGTCCCACTGACCGGCCAGCAGTCCGGGGATCTTCGACGCGCTCGACGCCGGGACGATGTTGACGTCGTTCTTCTTGAGGCCGAGCTTGCTCATCGCGAAGGGCCACATCGCGGTCATGGCGCCACCGCCTTCGGTGGCGACCGTCTTGCCCGGGAGGTCGGACCATCCCTTGATTCCGGTGCCCGCGAGGGCGACGACCGCGTAGGCCGATCTGGCCTGCAGGAGATTGACCTGCTTCACCTTGGCGCCCCTGCCCTGGCTGGTGACCGTGGCTCCGAAGTCGGCCCAGCCTGCGTCGACCTTGCCGGTGACGACGGAGGTGACCGTATTGGTCGAGCCGGATCCCGGCATGACCGTGAGGTCGATGCCTTCCGCCTTGAAGAAGCCCCGTTCGACAGCCGAGATGAACGGCGCGTGCTTCGGCAGGTAGCCCACGTCGAGCATGAGGGTCATCGAATTCTTGCCGCCGTTACCCGAGCAGCCCGACAGGGTGAGGAGGAGTACCGCACAGGCGATCGCCGCGGTCGTGCGGATCGCGTTACGCATTCGAGTCTCCGATCCGGGCGGTCACTTTGCGTGGGTCTTCCACGGCGCCAGCTTCCGTCCCGCGAAGTCGACGATGAAGAACAGGGCCAGGGCGATGGCGGCGAGCACGATGAAGGCCGCGAACATCGACGGGAGGTCGACCTGGCTGTTGGCGAGGAGGATGACGTATCCCAGCCCCTTCGAGCCGGCGATGAACTCACCGACGACCGCACCGCCCACGGCGAGCGAGATGGAGATCTTCGCTCCGGAGAAGATCGACGGGATCGCGTAGATGAAATCGATCTTCGCCATTTTCTTCCACGGCGACGCCCTGTTGATCCGTGCGAGTTCCTGCAGTTCGTGGGGTACCGCGCTCAGCCCGTCGTAGGTGTTGATCACCAGGGGAAAGAACGCGATGGCCATCGCGACGAACGCCTTCGATTCGAACCCGAACCCGAACCACACGATGAACAGCGGTGCGAGTGCCACCTTGGGGATGGTGTCGATCGCGATGAGCGCCGGGTAGAGGAAGCTCCGTACGGTTTTCGAGTAGTGCAGCGTCGCGCCGCACAGAACTCCGAGTGCCGTTCCGAGCGCGAACCCGGCGAGCGCCTCCTGAAGGGTGACGAAGGTGTTGGTCGCGAAGTATTCGGGCCGGTCGAGCAGCTCGGCAAAGGCCGAGACCGGTCCGACGAACAGGTATTCCGGCGGGGAGATGATACTGACCAGCAGTTGCCACACGGCGAAGAGACCGACGATGCCGGCGACTGCTTTCGCACCGGCGGCGATCGAGTCGCGGCTGAATCTCCGCGGCCGGGGTGCCGCCGCCGGTTCGCCGGGCGCTGCCCCTGGCGCGGACGGGCGCGGGGGCTCCGAGCCGACTTCGGCGACTTCAGGAGAGGCCATGGCGCGACCTCCCGCCGATGAGCGCGCCGTACGGGGGCAGCGCCGCGGTTTCCGGCCGGGGGCGGGGGTACGCGGCGGGGAGCGGCGGCGCGGCCGGGATCCGGTGCCTGGAGGGGGACGGCGAGAGCCATCGTGGTGTCATTGCGTCCTCACAACATTGGAAGGGGTGCCACTGGGCAGTCGCGGGCGGGCCGGGGGGGTGGGGCCTGGCCGGGTACAGCCGGCGGAGTGGGGCTGTGGCCGGGCCGGGGGGTGGGGCCTGGCCGGGTACAGCCGGCGGAGTGGGGCTGTGGCCTGGCGGGGTGAGGCCTGGCGGGGTGAGGCCTGAGGGGGCGGGGCCTGAGGGGGTGGATGGCCCGTCTCGCCCGGAGGACTGGTCAGTCGGTGCTGTCGGTGGTGTCGGTGGTGAGTGTGTCCCGACCGGGTTCACCGTCGAGCCGGCGCCACACGCCGAGGGGGTTGTCGTCCCGAAGCTCGGCGGGCAGCAGCGCGGTCGGCACGTCCTGATAGGCCACGGGCCGCAGGAACCGCTCGATCGCGAGGGTTCCGACCGATGTGCTGCGCGGGTCTGTTGTGGCCGGGAACGGGCCGCCGTGGACCATGGCGTGTCCGACCTCGACTCCGGTGGGCCAGCCGTCGAACAGGATGCGTCCGGCTCGTTCCTCCAGGAGCGGCAGCAGCTCCGCGGCGAGCCGGTGATCGGCCCGGTCGGCGTGCACGGTCGCGGTGAGCTGGCCCTCCAGGGAACGGACGACTGCGGTCAGCTCGGAGGTGTCAGCGCATCGGACGAGCAGTGAGGTCGCCCCGAAGACTTCGGCCTGCAGCCGCGGATCGTAGGCGAACCGGGCGCCGTCGACGGTCAGCAGCCGGGCGTGGCCCTGGGCCGCGCCGCCGGGCCTGCCACCGGCAGCGATTTCCTCCACACCGTCCCGGGCCGCGAGGGCGTCACCGGAGGTGACGTAATGCTCGGCGATGCCCGTGGTGAGCATGGTGGCTCCGGCATCGGCGGCGACGGCCTCCGCCGCGGCACTCGTGAACGCGTCGAGGCCGGGCCCTTCCACGGCGATGACCACACCGGGGTTGGTGCAGAACTGCCCGGCGCCGAGTGTCAGCGATCCGGCGAACGCGGCGCCGAGTTCGGCGCCGCGGGCCGCGAGCGCCGCGGGGAGCAGCAGCACGGGGTTGATGCTGCTCATCTCCGCGTACACGGGGATCGGCACCGGCCGGGCGGCTGCCGTGGCCGCGATCGCGAGCCCGCCTCGGCGGGATCCGGTGAAGCCCACGGCACGGATCCTCGGGTCGCTGACGAGTCGAGTGCCGATGTCGGTCCCGCTGCCGACGAGCTGGGAGAACACCCCCTCGGGCATGCCGGTGTCGGCCGCCGCCTCGGCGATCGCCCGCGCCACCAGCTCCGCGGTGCCCAGATGTGCTTGATGTGCCTTGACGACGACCGGGCAGCCGGCGGCCAGCGCCGACGCGGTGTCGCCCCCGGCGGTGGAGAAGGCCAGCGGGAAGTTGCTCGCGCCGAACACCGCGACCGGGCCGAGCGCGATCCGGCGCTGCCGGATGTCGGCGCGCGGGAGAGGTGCGCGGTGGGGCCGCGCCGGATCGACGCGGGCACCCTGCCAGGTCCCTGCCCGCAGCTCGGCGGCGAACAGGCGCAGCTGGCCGCTGGTGCGGGCGACTTCGCCGGTGAGCCGCGCGCGGGGCAGCGCGGTCTCGGTGTGAGCGCGCTCGACGAGTGGGTCGAGGCGCTCGTCGAGCAGCTCGGCGATGCGCTCCAGGAACGCGGCGCGGTGTTCGGCGGTGGTCGCCCGGAACACCGGGTGCGCCTGTTCCGCCAGTGCGCAGGCCCGCTCGACGTGCTCGGCCGAGGCGGCCGGGTAGCCGGGATCGAGGGCCTCGCCGGTACGGGGGTCTACGGACCTGATCTCCGCACCCGTACCGAGGACGGGTGAGGCTCCGATGACCATGGCACCGGCGGGGCCGGACCGGAGAAGAGCGGACACGGGTGTCTCCTTGTGCTTCGGAACGGTGGCGTCAGGCGATGGCGGTGCGTGACGCCTCGATGACACCGGCCAGCAGTTCCCGCTCGGCATCGTCCAGGTCCGTCAGCGGCGGCCGCACCGGACCGGCCGGGTGTCCGGCCAGATCCATACCGGCCTTGACGATGCTCACCGCGTAGCCCGCCTTGCGATCACGAATCGCCGTGTAGGGCAGTACGACGTCCTCAAGGAGGCGGCGTACCGTCGTCCGGTCGCCCGCCCGCACCGCGGTGTAGAAGGCGAGGGCGAACTCGGGCAGGAAGTTGAAGATCGCCGAACTGTAGGTCGTGACACCCAACTCCAGATACGGCAGTGCGAAGGTCTCCGCCGTGGGCAGCCCGCCGATGTAGACCAGGCGGTCGCCGAGACGTGAGTGGATCCGCGTGATCTCTTCGAGATCGCCGACACCGTCCTTGAATCCGATCAGGTTCGGGCAGGCGTCGGCGAGTGTGGCTACCGTGTCCGATGTGTACACGGCATTCGCGCGGCTGTAAAGCACAACGCCCAGCGAGGTGGCTTCGCAGACCGCCCGCACATGGGCGGTGAGCCCCTCCGAGGACGCCTCGGTGAGGTAGGGCGGGAACAGGAGCAGGCCGTCGGCGCCGGCCTCCTCGGCGTCGCGGGCCATGGCGACCGCCTGCGCGGTGCCGTGTCCGGCCGGGGCGAGGATCGGTGTGCCCTCGGGCGCGCTGTCGACGGCGGCTCGGAGCACGGTGCCGACTTCCCGCGGGGTCAAGGAGAAGAACTCGCCCGTCCCGCCCGCGGCGAACAGACCGGCGATCTCGTGGCGGCCCATGCGGACGATGTTCTCCCGGTAGGCGGGCTCGTCGAACGCCAGGTCCCGGGTGAAGTGGGTGACGGGAAACGACAGCAGCCCGGAACCAAGGCGCTCGGCAAGCTCGGTCGGGGTAATGGCGGGCATCAGTGTTTCCTCCCGGAAGGGACATGCGGGACAGCGGTTTCGATGAACGATAAGAACGAAAACGATGCATGTCCAACACTTCTTGGGGATCAACTGATACCTATACTGGATCGATGTTCACCTTGAGTCAGCTGGAAAGCTTTGTCGCTGTCGCCGAAACACTGCACTACGGCCGCGCGGCGGAACGGCTGTCGATGACCCAGCCCCCCTTGTCCCGGCGGATCCAGCTGCTGGAGCGCGAGCTGGACGTCGAGTTGTTCGACCGGATCGGACGGTCCGTCCGGCTCACCGCGGCCGGACGCGCGTTCCTGGGCGACGCCCGGCGCATCCTCGGGCTGTCCGAGCAGGCGGCACTGTCGGTGCGCCGGGTGCCCGCGGGCGAGATCGGGACCGTCGCTCTGGGGTTCACGGCGTCGTCGGCGCACTCGGTGCTCGAAGACATCGTCGGCGGCATCCACACCAGGCTGCCGGGCGTCGATCTGGTGCTGCGCGAACGGGTCTCCGGGACACAACTGGAGGAGCTGCACTCCGGCGAACTGGACCTGGGTCTCATCCGCCCCCCGGTCCCCGGCACCGGGCTCGAACACCGCCCGCTGCACCGGGAGTCCCTGCTCGCCGCGATCCCGGCCGGGCATCCACTCGCCGCGGCGGACCGTGTGCCGCACGTACGCGACCTCGACAGCGAGCCGTTCGTCATGTACTCCCCCGCGGAGGCCCGCTACTTCTACGAGGTGCTCGTCGGTGTGTTCCGCCGCGCCGGAATCGTGCCCTGGTACGTACACCACGTCAGCCAGGTGCACACGATCCTGGCACTGGTGCGAGCGGGGCTGGGGCTCGCGCTGGTCCCCCGGGCTGCCGAGGCCCTCGGCCTGGACGGGGTCGTGCTGCGCCCGGTGGCCGGGATCGAGGGCGAGCCGGTCGAACTCGTCGCCGCCTGGCGGGCCAACGACGACAACCCGGCCCTGCACGCGGTCCGGGACCTGGTGATCGACCTGGCCGGCCAGGACACGCTTTCGGTCACATAGGAGCGGGCCGGTACGACGGGTACCGGCCCGGCGCGGCACACGGCGGCCACCGGCCGGGCGGTCGCCGCCCGGCTGGTGGCCGCGGGCAGTGCCGCCGCGTCGCCGCGAGGGATCCGGAACCTCCCGTGGGGCGCTCTCCCGCGACGGCCGCCGGGACCCTGCCGGGTCAGTGGACCGGCGCGCCGGGACCCAGCGGCAGCCCCAGGGCGTACCAGAGCGCGAACAGCGCGGTCCAGGCGACCATCATCGCCAGCGCGGCCGGCAGTGTGAACGACACCAGAGTGCCGATGCCCGCCTTCTTCCGGTACGTCTGGAGGTAGCCGACGGTGAGTACGAAGGTCGCGCTCATCGGGGTGATGGAGTTGGTACAGGAGTCCGCGATCCGGTAGACCGCCATCACCGTCGCCGGAGAGGCGCCGATGAGCATGGTCATGGGGATGATCACGGGCGCCAGGAGTGCCCACAGCGCGGTCCCGCTGGTGATGAGCAGGTTCAGCACGGCGATGCCCGCGATGAGCAGCATGAGTACGAGGAAGACCGGGGCGTCCAGCCCGCGCAGGAACTCCGCTCCCCGTACCGCGACGACGGTGCTGATGGCGGTCCACTGGAACAGGGCCAGGAACTGCGAGACCGCGAAGAAGAGCACGAGGAGCGGCGCGACCGACTTGATGCCGTCCGCCATGAAGTTCGGCAGATCGGACGAGTGGGTGAGCCGGCCGGTCCGGTACGCGTAGGTGGCTCCGATGACCAGGAAGAACAGGCTCAGCACGAGGGCGATGCTGTTGAAGAGCGTGGAGTCGAGGATGGCGCCGTGCTCGCCGCGGAGCGGGGAGCCGGCCGGGATCATCCCGACGACCAGCAGCCCCAGGAAGAGCACGGCGACGACGCCGGTCGAGCGCAGCGCGCGGAGTTCGGTCTCCTCGGGGACGGCACCGGCCCGGGCTCCGGTGGTCGGACCGGCGGCGTCGCTGTCCGGGACGAGTTCGTGCTCACGCTTGGCGAGGATCTTCTCCGTGACGACGGTGAGCACGATCGCGAGGACGACCGCGGAGACGGTGGTGAAGTAGGTGTTGTCGGTGGGCCGGACGACCGTGTCCGGGTCGACGATCTGCGCCGCCTCGGTGGCGATCTTGGCGAAGATGACATCGCCGGGCGCGATGAACGGGTTGGCGTCCCCGGCGGCGTTGATCGACAGGAAGCCCACGATCATGCCCAGCATGGGGGATCGGCCGACCGCCTTGAAGACCATCGCCGCCAGCGGTATGAGGATGACGTAGGCGCTGTAGGAGAGGAATTTCGACAGCGCGCCGGCCAGGCAGACCGTGAACACGGCGTACCCGGGGCTCACCCGGCCCAGGGCGTGCCGGGCCAGCGACTCCAGCATGCCGGAGCGGTCGGCGACGGCGAGGCCGAGCATGATGATCATCATGGTGCCCAGCGGGCCGAAGGTCAGGAAGGACTCCTCGGCGCCGAGGATCAGCTCACGGATCGCGTCGACCGACAGCGCGTTCCTGACGGGGGACGGATCGCCGGTCGCGGGGTCCAGGACCGAGACGCCGGCCGCGGCCAGGATCGCGCTGGTGACGGCGACGACCCCGAACAGGATCGAGAACAGCCAGAACGGGTGGGGCAGTTTGTTGCCCACTCGTTCGATTCTGTCCAGGAAGCGCGTGAGCCCTTCCGAGGTGTGCGTGGGATCGGACGTGGTGATCATTTTTCTGGTTCCTTTACCGGAGGGTCGCGCTCACAGATCGATGCGGATGGTGCCTTGACCCTGGTCAAGGAGGATTTCGGTACCGTACGCCCGCGACAGTTCGCGGAGTCGGCCGAGGATGCGGGCCCCGGCGGCGGCGTCCGCGACCCGCGGTGTTCCCCGGTCGGAGTGGTGCGGTGTGTCGAAGGTGAGCGTCAGGGGGAGAAGGGCGATGTCGAGCACACCGCGCCGGGTGAAGGTGAGGGTGACGGCGACGCTCTCGTACCAGACCGGACCGGCGAAGGGGCCCTTGATCCGTTTCTGTTCGAGCATGTCGGCCGGTGTGTGCCGGGAGGGGTCCAGGCCGGTGCGCCGCCACGCCTCGCGGGTCAGCGGGAACTGGCGGTTCTGCATGAAGACGAAGTTCCCGAGCGAGTAGAGGATCGGCCGGTTCCGGTACACCTCGATGCCCCGGAGCTGGTGCGGACCGTGGCCGAGGACGACGTCGGCGCCCTCGTCGACGGCGGCGTGCGCGAGGTCGTGCAGGAAGGGCGGCGGCTCGGCGCTGTAGTTGCCCGGCTCGTGGGTGTGGAGGGCGACCACGGCGAAGTCGGCGCTCTGCTTGGCCTGTCGCACGCTGGTGCGCAGGGCGGCGATGTCCTCGTCCTCGACCTGCCAGTGCGGTCCGGCCCGGCCTTCGGTGCGGTCGGTGGAGACGAAGGCGGTCCCTCCGAGGGTCACGGAGCCGTCCCGCGCGTCGGCCTTGCGCGCCAGGTGGTGGAGGGAGGCGGGCGGGAGACCGTCACGGATCGCGGCCAGGGCCCGGAGCTCGTCGGGGTGGACGGCGAACCACTTCCTGGTGCGCAGGCCGTTGATGCCGGGGCGGCCCGGCACCATCCCGAACGGGTCACTGGCGAGCGACATGGGCTGGTAGCGGGTGGCCGCCGAGACGAGCGCGACCCGCCCCCGGCGGGTGGAGAGGTAGCGCGGGGCCCGTGCGGCGGTGAGTGATTCGCCGGCGCCGGCGTGGACGAGTCCGGCCGCGTCGAGGACGGCGCTGGTGGAGCGCAGCCCGGCCACTCCCCAGTCGGTGGCGTGGTTGTTGGCCCGTGACACCATGTCCATGCCCATGGCGCGCAGATCGGCGCCACTGCGGACCGATGTGACCAGCCACGATCCCCCCGGCTCGGCCTCCGGCCACCCGTCGAAGCGGTCGAAGTCGATCGCGGTCGTCTCGAAGTTCCCGATGGTGACGTCGGCGCCGCGCAGGGTGTCGAGGAGCCGGGGTGCGGACGCTTCGAGGCGGGGGGTCAGGACGTCGTCGTCGAGGACGAGGTCACCGACGGCGGCGAGGGTGATTCCCGTACGGTCGTTCACGCCTGCTCCCCCGTGAGGACGTGCAGGGTGACCGTGGAGCGTCCGTCGACGTACACCCGGTTCGTGGCGACGACCCGGCGCCGGTCGGTGGTCTCGGGCGCGCCGGTGCCGGAGTTGACGTCGAAGCGGGGGAAGTTGCTGGAGCTGATGTCGACCCGGATCCGGTGGCCGCGGGCGAAGAGGTTGGCCGTGTCGGGAGCGTGGACCGTCACGTCGTAGAGGCGCCCCGGTTCCAGCGGCGACGGCGACTCGAACGAGTCCCGGTAGCGGCAGCGCAGGATGCCGTCGGTCAGGTTCATGGCGAAGCCGGTCGGGTAGTCGGCGCTCGGCGGGTGTACGTCGATCAGCTTCACCGTGAAGTCGGTGTCGACGGCGGTCGAGGAGACCGTGAGCCGGGCGACGACGGGGCCCGCCACGACGACGTCCCGTTCCAGCGGAGCGGTCTGGAAGGTGAGGACGTCGGGCCGGGAGGCGAGCGGCAGCCGCGACCCCGTCAGGGAGAAGGTCCGGTCGTCGGGGCGCTGGTCGAAGGCCCCGCCCGCCATCACGGGCTCGCCGGACGTCACCTGCCCGCCGATCGTCGGGACCGGGTCGCGGGGATCGTGGTCGTACTCCAGGTACCCGGCGAGCGCCCCCGGCTCCGCGGTGAGCCCCCCGTCGCCGGTGAGACGGAACTCCGTGGTGTGCGCGTGCTCCGGCGGCCAGGTGGAGCCGGCCAGCCAGCGTCCGCCGTGGTCGAGCCGCCCCTCGGCGGTGCGCCGGCCCGAGCCGCCGCCCATCCGGAAGTAGCGGACCGCCGGGTCCCGCGACGGCGCGGAGGTCAGCCGGGCGTCGAACCAGTCCGCCCTGAACTCGGCGTAGTCCGCCGCCAGGTTGCCGTCCAGGGGCGCCTCGGGGCCGAAATCGACGTCGCCCGCGTAGGAGACGCTGCGCCGGCCGTGGGTCCATGGTCCGAGGACCAGATACGCCGGGCTGGTCTTGCGGGTGCCGAGTTCGTGGAAGTTCTCGACCGCGGTCCGGATGTACGGGTCGTACCAGCTGGAGATGTGCAGGCTCGGCACGTCGGGGAACTGGTCGAAACGCCCCCGGCCGTAGATGCCGAGCTGCTGCCAGTACGGCCCGAACGGGCCGTGCTCCCACTGCTCGAACAGGTAGTCCTCGTACTCGGGCGCGTGCCGCAGTGGCGAGTGCCCCCGCCGCCAGGGCAGCTGCCGGAACCACTCCTCGATCGACTCGCTCTCCAGCGCGGCTCTCCGCACCGGGTCGCCCAGTGTCACCGAGCTGGTCCTGGCCCTGGCGAAGGCCCAGGTCGCCTGCTTGAGCTCGAAGGCCCCGCCCAGCCGGACCCCGGTCTCGTAGGCGCTGGCGAAGCCGCCGGAGTCGAGGAACATCGCCGCGAGGGAGGGTGTGCCCAGCGAGGCGAGCGCGCTCTGCGCGTGGGCCGCGTAGGAGACCCCCATCGTGGCCACCCGCCCGTCGCACCACGGTTGCGCCGCGATCCACTCGACGGTGTCGTATCCGTCCTCGGCCTCGTCGAGGTACTTGACGAACGTGCCGCCGGAGTCGCCCCGGCCGCGGCAGTCCTGCCGGACCACGTGGTAGCCGCGTTCGACGAAGCGCCGGCACACCGCCTCCGGCGGGGGCGGGTTCCAGGACTCGAAGGCGCCGTCCGAGCCGCGTGCCGTGCGGCGGCCGTAGGGCGTGCGCTCCAGCAGTACCGGCCGCGGGGCCGGGTCCGGCCCGGCCGCGTAGACGTCCGCGACGAGTGCGGCTCCGTCACGCATCGGCACCTTGACCACCTGGCGCCATCCGGATCCTGGCTCCGGGACAGCCTGCCAGCCGTCGTCCCTGCCCGGGCTCTCGACCACGTCCGCTCCTCGCGTCGTTGTGTTCACCGATGAGCCGGGACTGTAGGCCGCGTTCGCCGTGGTGAGCGCAATCGTTACCGCGAGGACGACAACGGTCGGTCTAAAGTCGTCGGATGCCAGTGCTGCTCGACCTCAGGGGCGCGAAGAGCTCGGACGTGACGATCGGAACGTCACCGATCTCCGAGCTCCAGGCCTGCCTGCACTCGCTGGCCGAACCCGACCATCACCTCGACTCCCAGTCGTGGCTGATGAAGATCGACGCATCGCTGCCGCGGGAACTGCGTCACCGGCTGACGTGGTTCGCGCCGCTGTGGGCACGTCGCCGCTGCCGTCTCCTGCTGCCGCTCAGTCCGCCGCTCGACGTGGCGGTGGAGACGGAGATCGCTCGCGTCGCACACCTCCCCGAGCAGTCATTCGTCGAGGCCGCCGCCTACGCGATTCAAGGCGGGTCCTTCGACCCCCGGGGAGCCGTCACACGGCCGGACGAATTCATCGCGGCGTGCGAGGCTCGCTCGTTCTCCCGCGGCGAGCTGGCACGGTCGTTGACCGACGATCCGGAGGCGTTCCGCGGAATTCTCGTCCGGACGCTGGAGGACTCCGTGGAGGAGTTCTTCGCCAAGGAGTGGGAACGTATTCGGACCCGGCTGCGGGACGAGGCCGAACAGACGCGTTCCCGGCTGCGCGGGCTGCCGCTCGCGGAGCTGATCTCCTCGGTGAGCCCGGCGGCGCGGCCGGTGCAGGACGGCAGGGGGGTGCGCTTCGACAAGCTGCAGAACCTGACCGTCCCGCTCCGCGGGAACCATGTCTTCCTCGTCCCGAGCATTCACGGCCGCCCGCACCTCATCGTCCGGGGCGAACCGGGATTCCCGGTGGTGGTGAATTATCCGGTGGCCTGGCGTGGCCAGCCCCCGTCCATCGACGAGGTACGCCGACGGCTGACGGTCCTTTCCGACCCGGCGCGCCTGAACCTGTGCCGTCACATGGTCAACGAGGCGATCACGACGTCGGATCTGGCCCGTCGCACGAACATGACGCGGCCACAGGTCTCCCGGCATCTCGCACAGCTCCGCTCCGCCGGACTGCTGACATCGGAGAGAAGTGGACGGTACGTCTATCACCGCGTCGATGTGCACCACCTCATGCAGATCGGTGTGGAACTTCTCCGGGTGATAGTCCGGTGAGGTGCGGGGTGTGGATGACGGTTCGCAAGGGGCACACTGCGAGGTCCCGCGCCACCCGCGGCGCGGGACCTCGCAGCCGGGTGAGGGACCGGATCAGCGGATCCCGGTGACCCGGTGCTCCTTCAGGGAGGCGCAGTTGGAGTTCTCCACCGAGACGTACACGTTGTTGATGCTGCCGCCCCAGCTCACGCAGTGGGCCTTGCCGTAGGCGTACACCGGCCCCGCGTACGACGTGTAGTTGCCGTCGTCCCCGGCCCACTCGTCGGTGTCCGGGACGTAGAGGTACGCGGACACGTACGTGGCCTTGCCCGGGTTGGCGCGGATGGTCGCGACGCAGTTCTTGCCGTTCGACGAGTTGTACGTGAGGTAGACGGTGCCCAGTGAGCCGATGGGCGCCGAGTTGACCGTCTTGTACGCACTGCCGCAGACGCCCTGCGGTGTGACGTTGGGTGCGGCGGAGGCAGTCGTGGCGACCGCGGTCGTGGTGCCCAGCGCCAGTGCGGTTAACGCTCCGGCGACCGCGATGTTGCGCTTGATTCTCATATCTCCCCTTTGTGTCCCTGAGAGCGGGTTGCTCCTACTTGATGTGACCCGCGAACGGCACGGATGGTTGTGCCGGATTCACGGGGAGATGTTGGCTTCGGCCGCCCGGAAGCCGGGCGGGGTGCCGCTCCGCGCGCGGCGAGGGGCAGGACGGCACGGAGGGCCTCCCCGGGCGGTCCGGGGAAGCCCTCCACGGTGTCGTGGGCGCGCCGCCTCGCCCTACTCCTTCGGCGCCTGCGAGATCCGCACCATGTTGCCCGAGGGGTCGCGGAACGCGCAGTCGCGGGGACCCCAGGGCTGCTCCATGGGCTCCTGCAGCACCTCGGCACCGGAGGCGCGCACGTTCTCGAACGTCGCGTCGAGATCGTCGGCGCGGAAGACTGTCATGGGCAGGACACCCTTGGTGAGCAGTTCCTGCAGGGCGTCGCCGTCGGCCTGGGACCGGCCGGCGTGGGGTTCCGAGATCACGATCTCAAGGCCCGGCTGGGCCGGGCTGCCGAGCGTGACCCAGCGGAATCCGCCGGAGGCGACGTCGTTGCGCACCTCAAGGCCGAGTGCGTCGCGGTAGAAGCCGAGCGCCTCGTCCGGATCGTTGACGGTGATGTGACAGTACTGGAGTGCGATGGTCATGGGACCCACGCTAGGCGGCGGCCTCGCCGCCCGCTTCTCGAATCCTGCTCGGTGTGTTCCTGGCCGGCCGTGTGAACGCCTTCGCCACACACGGGGGCATCGCCGTCACCGCGTGGTGCTCCCGGCCGCGGTAGGCGCTCGGGGTCTCCCCCACGAGTTCGGTGAAACGCGAACTGAACGAACCGAGCGAGGTACAGCCGACCGCCATGCACGCCTCGGTCACCGTGGCACCCGCCCGCAGCAGCGCCATCGCCCGCTCGACCCGGCGGGTCATGAGACAGCTGTAAGGGGTCTCGCCGTAGGCCGCCCGGAACTGCCGCGAGAAGTGCGCCGGTGACATCAGCGCGTGGCGGGCCATCGTCGGTACGTCGAGCGGACGGGCGTACTCCCGGTCGATCAGATCCCGCGCCCGCCGCAGATGCGCCAGGTTGGCGAGATCGTGCGAGTCCATGCGGCGAGGCTACCACCGGGCCCGGAGAGCGCCGCTGACCTGCGCGAACGTACAGTGACACGGCGCGCCGCCGCCGCGCTACACCTCCGCCACGACGGTCACGAGGTCCCGGCACACCGCATGCGGCCGCTCCGCCTCCACCTCCAGGATCCAGGTGCCCCCGGGGGCGGTCAGGCCGGCGACGAGGTCGCCCGTGCCCTCCGGGGTCAGGGTGACGGGGTCCCCGGCCGGCTGCCCGTCGCGCGTCAGGCGGGCCCGTACCGTACGGCCGGCGTCGCCCATCCCGGGGACCGTGATCCCGAAGGGCTCGCCCGCCACCGCGAAGTCCGGGGCCACCAGGCCGAACTCGGCGTCACCCGCGAGTGTGTCGCGCGCCGGCCTGCCGCGGCGGATGGCCACCAGCTGGTGGCCCACGGACTCGGCGCCCGCCATGGTGGCGTGGCGCTCGCCGCTCCACACCGCGTCGGAGAGCTCGTCCAGTGCCCACTTCGCGAACGCCGACTCCTCCGGCACGGTGACGTCGCCCGTCCACTCCCGGGAGTTGTCCAGCCAGGTCGGGAACTCCAGCGTGCCGTCCGCCCCGACGACCACACCGTGCACCGTCGGATGGGCCCGGCCGCCGAGACAGTGCACCTTGTACGGGGACGGGGCGCCCGTCGCCCGGTTGCGTTCCCACGCGTCGGTGAACTCCTGGTGGAAGGCGAACGCGTCACGTACCAGCTCCGTCGGCAGATCGGGCACCGGGGTCGCCGTCAGCGGGCGCCATCCCGTGGAGCCGTCCGTCAGCGCCGCGTCGTACACGGGGAGCAGCTGGGCCACGGACGGGAAGGAGCGGGCGATGCCGGCGAGGGCGGGGTTCACGCGTGCGGCCCAGCGCAGCGCCTTGCGCTTCGGCAGCCCCTGGTCCTCCCCCGGGCCGATGCCGTTCCCGGTGAGGAAGCGGATCGCCTTCGCGGCCCCCCGGTGCGGGGTGCCGATGGTGACCAGCGAACGGGCGATGTCCCGGCCGTCCAGACACTCCAGATAGTGGCGGGCGATCAGGCCGCCCATGGAGTGGCACATGAAGACGACCTTGGGCGCGTCCTCGTGTGCCCGCGGATAGTGGTCGGGGGCGCGCTCCCGCCACCGCGCGAGGGCCCGCTCCACCGCGGCCGGCGCGCGGTGAGCCGGTTGGACAGCCGCCAGTCGTAGGTGAACGCCAGGTACTGCTCCGGGCGCAGGCCGCCCCCCGGATGGTGGTCGGGGGCCCGGCCGAGCATCGCCCGGACATCGGGGTAGCCGAACTGCGCGAGGAGCCCGGGCATCGCGTCGGGCCCCTTGAGCAGCTCGTCGGCGGCCACCGCCCACGGCGCCTCCGGCTCGTCGTCCCCGATGCCGGGCGGGAGTACGAAACCGGCCACCGCCCTGGCGGGTCATACGAGTTGCAGCGCGAGGTTTCGACTGGTGCCACACATCCTTTCCGTCGCGGGTGAGGCGGCTGCCGAGAATGCCCGGCACGAAGACCACCAGATCGTGTTCCATCGCGGAAGTTCTCCTCCTGTTCGGACGGGCGGTGCTGAGCGTGGCCGTCCCCGCGGCCGTCGGGTGTCACCGGGCCCGGGTCGAGCGCGGCGCTCCCCTCACGAGCCGTTCGGGGAGCCGGATCTGGTCGCAGCGGCCACGGCCCTGGAGGGCCAGTGTGATCCCGAGCCCGGTGTCGTGGACGGCGTCCGCCGCCGCCACCTCCATACCCCGGTACGGCACGGCGAGTTCGTCGCGCCAGGTCCCGTCCGCCAGGTCCCGTACGGCCACGGTCCCTTCGCCGCCGAAGGCCAGCAGCAGCGGCTGCCGTGGCGGTCCCGCGAAGGCCAGGGCCGTCGGTGTTCCGTGCGGGCTCGGGGAGCTGTCCGTCGTCCAGTGCCCGTCCGCGCACCGGGCGAGGTGTACGTAATCTCCCCGGGCCCAGGCGACCAGCGGAACGTACGTCCCGTCGAGGTGCCCGGTCCCCAGGACGGCGCCCGCGGGCCGTTCCACAGCGGCCGCGCGCCGCCCGGCGGCGGCGAACCCGTCCGGGGTGCTCCTCCACAGGCCCAGGGTGTCGCCGCAGTCCGCCAGCACCCAGGTGTGCTCCCCCGCCGTGCGGGCGCCCACTCCGCGTACCTTCACGTCGGCGGCCTCCACGCCTCCCGTGCGGCCCCAGGTGCCCCCGGCCCGCGCGAACCGCTCCACCCGCCGGCCGACGGGCACGAAGAGCTCCGGCCCGCCGGCCGCGGCCACCAGGCCCAGCCCCGGCACCTGTTCGCCCCGGTTACCGCCGAGAGTGAGGTGTCCGTCCCGCTCGTGGCCGGTCAGGTCCGCCGCGAGACGCCACAGGTGTACGCGCCGGCCGGCCGCCGCCGCCAGCGTCCAGTGGTCCTCGCACCACAGTGCCGATACGGCCGTGACGCGGTCGTCGTGGTCGAGTGCGAGGGCCGCGCCGGTGGCTCCGTCACGGGCGTCCTGCCGGGTGACCCGTACGGTGTTCCCCCACACCCGGCTCAGCAGCGCCGGGGCGCCGCGCCGGGCCGCCGTGAGTCCGACGACGGGCCGCTGGTCGTGATCGCGGCGCCGGGCCGCCCGGGCGTGGCCGGCCGCGGCGGGCACATCGAGCAGCCGTACCTCGTCCCCGTCGCCGATGGCGAGCCGCCCGGTGCGCAGCGGGTCGAAGGCGAGCCCGTTCCGCTGGCTCGACAGCTCGAAGGAGCGCTCGCAGGACGGGTCGGTGATCTCCAGCACCCGTACGGTGCTCCCCTCGTGCAGGGCGAGCAGGGGCCGTTCCCCGTGGTGGCCGAGGGCGATCTCGCGGGCCGTCGTCCGGACCGTGAGCCGGGAGCCGACGGTGGGCTCCGTGGTGTACCCGGGCGCGGAGAGCCGCCAGACCTCGGCGGTGTCCCCGTCGGCGACGGCGAGCCGGCCGTGCTCGTCGCCGTCGGGCAGCGCCGCGGCGTCGAACGCGGTCTGCCCGGGGGCGCGCAGGTCCCAGCCCCGCCACACCAGGGACTGTTCGCCCGCGGGTTTGCCGTGCAGTTCGTGCAGGGTGACGGTCCCGGCCGCGGTGAGCAGGAAGCTGCGGTCCCGCAGGCCGAGCAGCGCGACCCGGGAGGCCCTGATCGGCAGGACGTCGCTGCGGGCCTCCGCCGCCGGACCGCCGCCGGACGGCCAGCGCCACCCCCATACGCAGTGGCCGTCGGCCACGACGGCCTGCACCGCGTCCCCGCACCGGGCCAGGGTGAGACTGCCGATCCGGCCGCCCCAGTGGTAGGTCCGCCGGGGTAACCGCTCGTCGCCGGACCACAGATGGAGGGAGCGGCCGTCGTGGGCGAGCAGGAATCTCCCGGCGCGGGTGGCCGACTCCCGGACCTCGGTCAGTACGGCCCGGCGCCCGTGCCCCACCTCGCCGGTTCTGACCGTACGGACGTAGCCGCCGGTGTCCGCGCGCCGGACGGCGATCTCCCCGCGGCCCGCGACGGCGATGGTGCCGCCGTCGGCCCCGGTCCAGCTCAGGGCCCGGGCGCCGCCGAGCGGCGCGGGCAGCGACAGTTCCAGCGGCTCGGGCGGCAGGTCGGTCCACACCTCGTCCCAGGGCTGCCCGGCGAACTCCGGGAGGTCGGCCAGCCCGCGGAAGATCTCCGGGTGGCTGACGAACGCCTCGGCCCGCAGCAGCGCCCTGCGCTGCGCCGGTTCCGTACGGCGTTTGAACCGCGCGCCCACCCGCCGGTACAGCGCGGCTCCGTCGCAGGTCGGGGCGAGGGGCGCGGCGAGCGGCAGCATCACATCGGGTTCGGTGCGCACCAGGAAGCCCGGGTCGGCGAAGAGTTCCTCCAGCGGGTCGGTGTCCTCCTCGGGACCGCCGGTGTCCGTACGGGCCTGTGCCGCGTGCGCGCCGAGGTGGGCGAGGGTGTAGGCGTCGGCCCGGTCCCAGTCGCGGTACGCCGCGCCGTACAGTTCGTCGAAGAGACGGCGGTGCGCGGCGGCCGGGCTCAGCCGGGCGCGCGCCAGCAGGGCGGTCCCGTAGCCGGCGTGGTCGAGCCGGTGGGCGACCGGTCTCCCGGGGCGGTGTTCCGCCGTCACGAGGACGGCCTCGGTCTGCCGCAGCACCGTCTCCAGCGCGCGCGGCAGGATCTCCTTCGAGCGGGGACGGCGCAGTGCGTTGGCCATCCGCAGCCAGAGACCGCGGTCCGCCAGGCCGACGCCCTGGACCAGCGCGAGCGGCAGCAGCAACTCGGCGGCGCGGCCCCGGCCGTTCGGGTCGAGGACATCCAGCTCGTCCTCCATGCGCGCCTGGAGTTCTTCTCTGAACTCACCAGGGTGTCCCGTGACCAGGTGACGGGACGATCAGTCCTGGGGAGGAGGGCCGGAACGGGGCCGGAGAACGGCTGCGAACAGCGCGGGTGTTAGTTTCCTGCCCGTGTTAAAACACCAGGATGAGACCAGGGCGGCCTACGACGGGGTCGTCGAGCTCTATGCGTCGATGTTCACTGGCCGACGGTCCAGAAGAAGTTGATCAGCGTGACCGCCGCTCCGCACAGGATCGCGGCACCGCACGGTCCTGCCACGGGACGCACTGTTGGGGTCAATATCGATCACGGCTTGATCCTCCTGTCGGCGTGCGGACGTGGCTCGTCCGACAGACAGGTGCACCGACCGAGCCCGTCCGTGACCGCAGACGGCGGCCCCATCGGGACGGGGCAATGCGCCGGAGGTCGGGAATGGCCGCGACGTACAATCGCAGTGAAGGCAAAGCGCCAGGCCGAGATTCCGGCACCGGTGTGAGGGAGGGGGCAGGATGTTCGGTTCGAAGAAGCTCAACGATCTGTTCGGTTTGAACCAGCTCAACGATCTGATGGCGCAGGCCAGGCCCGACCTGAGTCGGGAATCGCTCGGCGTCGGGCCCGACTTCCCGGGCGTCGCCCCGAACCCGTTCCTGAGCAGTGATGCACGGAAGCGCAATGCGGAACTGCGTACGGGGGCGCTTGCGCTCGGCGTTCTCGTCGACTGGCGAGAGGTCAACAGCAATCCACGCGTGGTCCTGATGTTCGACGTGGAGACCGCCGACGGCCGCTCGTTCCGCGGTATCGCAGACGAAGGCCTCACGATCACCGAGCTCACCCGACTCGCCCCAGGACAGACGTTGCCCGTGCGCTACCGGCCGGCCGTCATGGACCACTACGTCGCCCTTGCCCGGGACGCGGACCCCGCCCACGTGCAGCAGCTCTCTGACGAGATCGCGAGCCGCAAGCGGACCTGACCCGAAGCCATTGGCCGGATCCCTAGCTTGATCTTTAACCCGTGCGGCGTGGTCGTGGGGTGGTCGACTTCTTCGTTCGTTGTTTCGCCGCCGGTGTTTTGCGGGGTGTGTGGACGTCGTGGCGTGGGGTGGGTCGGGTGTTCTTTCGTCCTGGGAGTCGTCCGGGGCCAGGGCGGGTGGGTTTCGGTGCTTGGGCCGGGCAGCTGGCCTTTGGGCGGATGTGCCGGAAGTCGCGGCGGACTCGGGCGGGACTGAGCCTGTCCGGCGGAGTTGGTCTTTCCCAGGGGCGACGCCGGTCGGCCGCCAGCGGCCGGGCGAGCCGCAGTTGGGTGTAGGCGGCGAGGATCAGCCAGGTCCATCGGTCGGCTGCTTCGGGGGTGCGGATCTTCGGGGAGGTCCAGCCGAGGGTCTGTTTGAAGAGGCGGAAGGTGTGCTCGATGTCGAAGCGTCGCAGGTAGGCCTGCCAAAGCCGGTCTGCGTCTGCCGCAGTGGCGTCGGTGCCTGACCACCACAGCCAGACCGGCTTTGGTGTTGCTCCGCTGGGCAGGTGGTCGATGTCCAGGCGGATCACCGTCCCTTCGACGATGGGGAGGGCGCCGTCGGCCGCGGCCCAGGAGGAACGGTGGGTCAGTTTGGGGTGCAGCCGGTCCCAGGAGCGGGCCCTGGCGGTGCCGTAGAGACGGGTGTCCGTGACGGTCTCGGTGTCCGGGGTGCCCCAGGTGTCGGGCTGTCCGAAGACGAACTCGCCGCCGTGCCGGGGCGGCCGGCCCTGGGTGTGCGGCAGCCGGGGTGGGACAGCCCTGCGCAGCACGCGGTCCGATCGCATCCTGGCCAGCACCTGGACCGGCAGGTCTTTGGACATGTGTCGCGATGGACAGGGTCTCCGTAGGTGTCACCAGGCAGTCCCGAAAAGGTTGTTGAGGGATTCAGGGTTGTAGCCGGCTGCTGGAGGCGCGGGAGTCCGCTCGGCGGACTTGGCCCGTCGGGCATGGTGTGCCCGAACGTGTTCGATCACCCCGTCCCGGTCGGCCGGAAGATAGAGCTGTGTCGTCGAGAGGTGTGCATGACCGAGCACTCACTGCACGTCGGTCAGGGGCATCTTCGGATCCCTCGCCAGCCGATAGGCGGCGGTGTGTCGAAGATCGTGGAGAGTCCAGTTCGTACCGAGCAAACTGTTGGCCCGGTTGAACATCGCTCGGGCCGCCGGATAGTTCAGGGGACGCCACGGGCGGCGCAACGTCCACCACAACCCCTCGTTCTGTCCGCGGGGTACCCCAGCCCGCCAGGCATTCTCCTGATAGAGCCGTAGCCAGACGAAAGCATCCGCTGAGCAGGGGAGTTGTTGATAGGACCGGCTCCCCTCGCGGACAACCCCCAGGACCTGTTGGCCGGGCAGTGCGTCGCGTTGCCGACTCGTGAGCAGTTCCTCAGCACGAGCCCCGTTGGAAACCCAGAACGCCAGCAGAGCTCGATCACGGTCGTGCTTCAGCGCGGCGAAGAGCGCGTTGAACATCGCATCGGAGATTCGCCGAGGCGCTCGTTTGGGGATGGCCGGCCGGTAGCCGCCCTGCCGTTCGTGTCGAAACCGCTCGTCAGGATTGTGGTGAGCGTGTGCCCTGCCATGGCGCCAGGAGCGATCCAGCGGAAACGGGTTCAGGATCGGCCCTGTTCCCTCGGAGAGGTGGAAGTCGTAGAAGACCCGCAGGACGGTCTCGCAGTGCGCTCGCGATGTCGGCGCGTATCTCAGCCCTGGTGACGTCCTTCCCGTGATCAAATTGGGGGCTCCAGGCGGCAGCTTCTCTGGTACCGGCTTTGGTGCTGTCTCCGTCTGGATGTCCCGTCGGTGGCGCCAGTGCAGCGGTGCGGGCTTGTTCGCGATCTGCATCCAGCGCGAGAAGTCCCGAACGTCCGACCGGACTGCACGATCCCAGGCGATTCCCCAGCCCCACAGGAAGCGCCACCAACGCAGCAGATCCATTCCGTACGACCGGATCGTGGCTGCTGACCTGTCACAAGCCAGCAACTCCGCGAAGAAGGCGGCCACGGGTTCGATCTCAACGTCGTCCGCGTCCAGGAGGACAAACGGCCTCCATCGGTCTCCTGTCTCCGCCAACTGTCCGGCCTCGGGCAGCACGAAGTTTGCCAACTCCCTCTCGGGATCACGTCCATGCATCCATGGAAGCTAGCAGAAAGGCTATCTGACCTGCGAAAATGCTGGATCTAGTTCAGTCAACGGATCGCCGCCGCCCGTTTCGATGAACGCGTCCAGTTCCCGCCCGGACAGCGGCTCGGTCCGGCGGGCGTCGACGAGGGACTCCTTCGACGCCCCGTCCACCCCCTGTCTCGGCTGCGGGCGCGTACCCACCAGCAGCTTCACCCCCGGGCAGTGCGACAGGGGGTTGAGGAGTCTGCGCGCGATCTCGTGCGCCTGTCCGGGCATGGCCTCGTCCAGGCTGTCCACGACCAGGTTCAGGCCGCCCACCCGCCGGACCAGCTCGCGCACCTGGTGCACGCACTGCTCCGGTGTGCTCCCGTCCGGCCCGGGTGGCGCCGCTCCCAGCGGGACCAGTACCTCCAGCGGCGACCGGGCCAGTGAGCGCGCGGACTCGCCCTGGCAGGCGAGCGCCGCGTGGACCGAACCGGCCCTGGGCCGGGTCTGTGCGGGCGGCGGTGGCCGCAGTCCTTCGCGGATCCTCGGTACGGAGAGCAGGGCCAGCCGGGCCAGCAGCGCGGTCTTGCCGGTGCCCGCCGGTCCAGTGACGACGAGCATGCCGCGTGTCTGCGACTCCAGCCAGGTGACGGGCCGGCTCAGCGGTCGCACCCGTCCGGTGAACCGGTGTGCCGGGGAGCCTCCGGCGACCGGCCCGAAGTGGTCGGCCCGCAGCCCGCCGAGCGGTGGACCCCGTGCGCCCCGGCGCTCTTCTACCTCGCGCTGGTCCGCGCGCGCGACGGCAGCCCGGAGGGCCGGTTCGAGGTCGAGGCGATCGAGCGCCGGGTGGTACGGGAGCGGGAGGACGGCGCGTAGGGCCTCTCCCCCGCCGGGCCCGTCAGGCCCCGTCGGCCGGAAGCGCGTACAGCCGCGGGAGGTTGACGACGATCGCCTCCTGAGTGCTGCGGGCGATGACGACCACGGCCTCCTCGGCGGGGTCGGGGTTCTCCTCGCGGTGCGGCACGAACGGGGGGACGAAGATGTAGTCACCGGGGGACGTGCTCAGCCGCACCTCCTCCGGCCGCGGACCCGAGTCGTCGAGGAAGACGAACTCGGGGTGTCCGCTGACGACGTAGATGGCGGTCTCGGACTCCCCGTGGTGATGGTCGGAGGAGGAGGTCGCGGGGGCGACATGGGTCTGGCCCATCCACAGCTTCTCGGAGCCCACCGTCCTTCCGGTTACGGCGGCGAACCTCCGCATGCCCGTGGTCTGTGCCGTGTCGCCGTCCAGCGCGTCGGCGCGGATGTGGTGCAGACGAGTGCCCAGGGGCGCCGCCGACCGCTCGGCGGAATCGTGGAGATGGGGGTGGAAACCTTCGCCGGGGGTGGTCAGCGGCTCGCTCATGGTGGGCGACGCTAGAACCGCCGGGAAAAGGATGTCAAGAGGTGTCCATTACCTTTCACCTGCGGCAATGTTCCCGCAATGGAGAGAGGGAAGCGCGAGGGGCCCTCGCCCCGGGCATCTCGTCGGGCATGATGTGGATATGCATATCTCCGCGAAGGCGGACTACGCCGCACGGGCCCTGCTGGAGCTCGCCCGCGAACCTGCCCGCCCCCTCACGTGCGAGGCCATCGCCTCCGCGCAGCAGATCCCGTTCCGGTTCCTGAAGTCCGTGGTGGGTGAGCTGCGCAGAGCCGGTCTGGTGCGCAGCCAGCGCGGCTGCGAGGGCGGGTACTGGCTCGGCCGGCCCGCCGACGGGATCACGCTCCTGGACGTGGTGCGCGCCGTGGACGGCGAGTTGCTCTCCCTGCGGGGCGAGCCGCTGGCCGGGCTCGACTACCCCGGTGCGGCCTCCGGGCTGCCCGGCGTCTGGCGCCAGGTCGAGGCGGACGCCGCCGCGCTGCTGGGCGGGACGACGGTCGCCGCGCTGCTGCCCGCAGGGGTGGGCGGGCACACCGGCCGGAAGGGAGCCGCGTGACGGCGCCGCCGGACCGGCCGGCGGTGGAGGTGGTGGAGTACACCGATCCACTGTGCCCCTGGTCCTGGGGGTCGGAGCCGGTGTTCCGCCGGCTCCGGGCGGCGCTGGCCGGCCGGGCCCGCTGGCGCCGCGTGTACTGCGTCCTCTTCGACCACGACGACGATCCGGCGCCCGATCCGGCGGCGGAGACCGCCTGGTACGCGCGGTATGTCGAGGACATCAGCGGTCACACGCACGCCCCGAGGGCAGTGCGTCTGAGCCGGGTGGCGGCGAGTTCGTGGCCGTCCTCGCTGGTGGCGAAGGCCGCCGAACGGCAGGGCGCCGAGGTCGGCGCGCGCGTGCTGCGCCGGCTGCGGGAGACCGTGTTCGTCCTCGGGGAGCCGGCGGACACCCTCGCGCTGGCGCTGGCGGCGGTACGGGGCGTGCCGGGCCTGGACGGGGAGCGGCTGGCCGGTGACGCGGCGTCGGACGCGGTGCTGGAGGAGGTGCGCGCCGACCGCGCGGAGGCGCGCCGGCCGGTGCGCGAGGTGCTGTCCGTGCGCGGCGGATCGCCGCACCCCGGGACCGCCAAGGAGACCCTCGACGGCGGGTTCCGTTACGCGCTGCCGACGCTGCTGGTCCGTACCGCGGCCGGGCACCGCGCCGTTCCCGGCTGGCGGACGTACGAGGAGTACGCCTCTGCCGTCGAGGAGTTGTGCCCGGGGCTGCCGCGGGCTCCGGCGACCCTGCCCGCGGCGGAGGCGCTGGCGCGGTACCGGAGCCTGACGGATCCCGAGCGCGGGCTGCTGACGCACGGCCCGTGGCCCGTGGCGGGGGCGGTCCGGGTGGCGACCGGAAACGGTCCGCTGTGGCTGCACGCCGAGGAGGCCGCGGCGCACCCGGCCGGCGGCGGCGCGCCCGTCGGGCCGTGACACGCCTCTGATCTGCGGTCGGGTCCGTCCCGCCGAATGAGACACCAATTGGTGTCCATTGACACCGACTGACGGATGGGCCCAGGATGTGCAGCATGCTCACGACGCACCCCGGCGTGGTGTGCCGCTACGTGGACCTGCGGCGCACCTGTAGCGCTCTCTGTCGCTGACCGCCCGCCACCCACGGCTCACGGGCGCCTGACCGCTCCCGCCGGCACCGGTCCGCCTGCCGCACCGGCCACCGGACCACGGGCCGCTCGCGCCGCCCTTCCTCTCGTGTCGCGCTTCCTCTCCCCCCGTACTCCCGTACTCCCGGTCTGCCGCGCACTTCCGTACTCCCCCGTACTCCCGGCCCCACCGTGAACCCGCCGACGCCTCATGCCCCGGGCGCGGCGCGCCCTCGTGCGCGCCACGGCGCGCACCGGCGTGCCCCTCCGGGTGCCGGACGGCGTCCGACGCGGGGCCGGACCGCTGCCGCTCCCGCCCTCGCACACGGGCCGGAGCCTTCGAAGAAAGAAATGAGATGTCCGGACGACTCACGCCCCGCCGCCCCGCCCCGGGCCTTCGGTCCACGCCGCGGTCTTCCGCGGCGCGGGGTTCCTCGCCACGGCCCGGCCGGCTGCGCGCCGCGGCCCTGGGAACCGCCCTTGTCACGGTACTGATCCCCGCCCTCAGCGCCTGCGGCGGCGACGCCGCGTCGGCGAACGGCGGGGCCACGCTGAAGTGGACCTCCTCCTACTTCCCCTCGCACTGGGACCCGGTGGTCGGCGGCAGCGGCGCGCAGTTCCGCGAACTCGCCCTGGTCTACGCGTCGTTGACCCGTACGGACGAGACCGGCAAGGCCGTCCCCGATCTCGCGAAGAGCTGGGAGTACAACGACAAGGGCGACCGGATCACCTTCCACCTGCGCCCCGGGCTGACGTTCAGCGACGGTGAGCCGGTCGACGGCGCCGCGGTGAAGGCCGCGATCGAACGGGCGAAGAAACAGCGGAACTCGGCGCTCTTCGGCGATCTGACGTCGATCAGCTCGGTAGAGGCCGACGGGCTCGACGCGGTGGTCCACCTCAGCCAGGTCGACTACCAGATCCCGCAGCTCCTCGGGCAGCGCGTCCTGCAGATCGCCAGCCCCAAGGCCGCGGCCTCCCCGGAGAAGCTGGACCGGAGCCCGGTCGGCGCCGGCCCGTTCACCGTCACGCAGCTCGTCCCGGGCACCAAGGCCGTGCTGAAGAAGAACCCGGACTACTGGGACGCGAAGAACATCCACATCGACAACGTCGAGCTGACCTCGGCCCCCGACGCGTCCACGGTGGTCTCCGGCCTGCAGACCGGCGTCTACAACTTCGCCGACATCGACCCGAGCCAGGCACGGGCCGCCAAGGAGGCGGGCCTCGACGTCTTCGTCCAGCCAGGGTTCAACGCCTCGAACATCAGCCTGAACGTCAACAAGGCACCGTTCGACAACGGCAAGGTCGTCGACGCGGTCCGCCATGCGATCAACCGTCAGGAATTCGTCGACAAGCTGACCTTCGGCTACGGCGAAGTGACCGACCAGCCGTTCCCGAAGGGGTACGTGGCCTACGACCCGCGGTCGGAGAACGCGTACGCCTACGACCCGGCGGCGTCGAGGAGACTCCTCGCCGAAGCGGGCTACCGGCCCGGCGAGCTCAAGCTGAACCTCGTCATCCCGTCGGAGGATCCCCAGGCGGAGATCGTGCAGTCGCAGTTGGCGAAGGCCGGCATCACCGTCGACATCAAGATCGACAAGAACTGGGCCACCCCGTTCTTCGCCAAGGACCTGACGTTCTCGCTCTATTCGACCACCGGTCGTGACTCCGCCGCCCAGACCCTCACCGCGCACTTCGGCCCGGACGGCCCGCTCAACCTGAGCTCGCCCTACGAGCCGCCGGGCTTCGAGGCGGCCGTGGCCGAGGTCCGCCGCACCCCGCTGGATTCGCCGCAGTACGCGGAGGTCCTGCGGGCGGCCACCCGGGCCGGGCTGGAGAGCCGGGCGCTGGTCTTCACGTACTCCCAGCCGAACCTCATCGCCAAGAGCACATCGGTTTCGGAGCTGCCGAAGAACCCCGCCCACATCGACTGGACCGGCGTGACCATCTCCGGCGGCAACTGACCCGCCGTCCGCCACGGAGCCACCAGTTCCACCACAGGTCCACCACAGAGAGGAGGTTCACCATGACGACGGCAGAGGCCGAGGCCCCGCCCGTCCCCCGGCGCGGGCTCGCGGCGGCGCACGGCCCCAGGGCCCGGCAGGTGCTGGGCCGTGTCCTGATCACGCTCGCCCGGTCGGTCGCGATCTTCGTGCCGGTCTTCCTGGTCGCTACGTTCGTGACGTTCGCGCTGCGGTCCCTGAGCGGGCTCAGCCCGGCGCGGATCCAGCTGGGCGAGGAGGCGACACCCGAGGCGATCGCCAGGGTCGAGGCCCAGTGGGGTCTCGACCGGCCCTTCCTGACGCAGTACGGGGACTGGTTCACCGGTGTCCTGCACGGACAGCTCGGTACCAGCTGGACCAACGGGGCCGACGTCTCCACCCTCATCGGCCTCGGCCTGGGGGTGAGTCTGTCGGTGGCGGCCTTCGCGCTGCTCATCGGCGTGGTCGTGGGCTTCGCCCTCGGCACGGTCGCGGCACTGCGGCGCACCACCTGGGTCGACCGCGTCGTCACCGGCTTCGTCACGGTGATCTCGGTGATGCCGGCCTTCGTCGTCGGCATCGTGCTGGTCGCCGTCTTCGCGGTGGGGCTGCGGCTGTTCCCCTCCGCCGGTTACGTCCCGGCGGAACAGGGCGTGGGCCCGTGGCTCGCCCACATCACCCTGCCCGCCGTCGCGCTGAGCTTCGACGTCATCGCCGATGTGGCCCGCCAGTTGCGCACCAGCCTGATCGCCGCCTACCGCGAGAACTACGTCACGGGCGCGGTGGTACGAGGGCTCGGTACGCGCCGGATCTTCTTCGGCCATGTGCTGCCGGGCGGCCTGGGCCCGACGCTCGCGACCCTCGGCCTGAAGTTCCCCTCCCTGGTCGGCGCCTCCGTCGTCACGGAGTGGATCTTCGGTCTGCAGGGTTTCGGCCGGTTCGCCAACGACTCCGCCCAGGCCGGTGACGTACCCGCCGTGCAGGGGGTCCTCGTGGTGTCGATCGTCCTGGTCGTCGCCTTCAACCTGATCGTCAATCTGGTGCTGGCACGGGTGACTCCGGCAGCCCAGCGGGGGGTGTGACCATGGTGCGCCGCGTGCTCGCCCTGACGTCCGGCCGGATCGCCGTGGCCGTCCTCGCCGTGATCGCCCTGCTCGCCCTGTTCGGTCCGCTGCTCGCTCCCCAGGACCCGCTGGCCGCCGGTGACAACACCCTGGCCGGCGTCTCGGGCGCCCACTGGCTGGGGACGGACCATCTCGGCCGTGACGTGCTGAGCCGGCTCCTCGACGGTTCCCGCGTCAGTGTGCTCGGCTCGCTCGAAGTCGCGCTCACCGCGCTGGTCGTCGGAGCGGTCCCCGGCATCCTCTCGGTCCACCTGGGGCGGGTCTTCGAGTGGATCACCCTCCGGCTGGCCGACACACTCGTCGCGCTGCCGTTCCTGCTGTTCGCCGTCGCCGTCATCGCGCTGCTCGGCAACGGCATCACCCAGGCGATGCTCGTCACCGGCGCGCTGGTGTCGCCCCTGTTCTACCGGGTCGCCCGCGCCGCCACGCTGGCCGTGGCCCGCTCGCAGTACGTGGAGGCGGCGCTCGTCGCCGGTGCCTCCACCGGCTGGATCGTGCGCCGCCACGTGTGGGCCAAGGTGCTCCCGCCGATCGCGGTCGCGCTCGCACAGACCATCGGGGTGGGCTTCGTGATCGTGTCGAGCCTGACCTTCCTCGGGATCGGCGTCCAGCCGCCCGCGCCCACGTGGGGCGGGCTGCTCGCCTCGGACCTCGGATACCTGAGCCACCGGCCCTGGGCTCCGTTCGCCCCCGCCCTGCTGATCATGATCACCGTCTGGGCCTGCAACCTCCTCGCCGACGCGATCCGCGATGTGTCCGGCGAGGCGGGCCGCGCGCTCGTCAACAGCCGCAAGGCCCGTGCCAACCGCCTCGACCAGGCCGACCCCGCCCCCGCCGGAGGTGCGTGATGACGACACTGTCCGACCAGCTCGACACCGACACCAAAGCCGGAGCCGGAGCCAAGGCCCACGCCACGGCCCAGGCCACGGCGGGCCTCGGGCCCGGGGCCCCGGGCGCCGGCGGTCCGGCCGGCCCGGCGGCGCCGGTGCTGTCGGTGCGCGACGTCCGGATCAGCGACCGGGCGGGCGGCCGGGAGATCGTCCACGGGGTGAGCTTCACACTCACGCCCGGTAAGGCGGTCGGCATCGTCGGCGAGTCGGGCAGCGGGAAGACCCTCACCTGCCGCGCCACGCTGGGCATCCTGCCCGCCCACTTCGAGGTGACCGGCGGCTCGATCGAGATCGACGGCAGTGACATCGCGGCCCTGACGCCCGCCCGGTGGACGGCGCTGCGGGGCGCCACGATCAGCGCGGTCTTCCAGGACCCGGCGTCCTACCTCACTCCCTCGATCCGGGTGGGCGCGCAGATCGCCGAGGTCATCCGGGTCAAGAAGGGCGCCCGGCGGCGTGAGGCCCGCCGCGGGGCGACCGAACTGCTGCGCGCGGTGCGCCTGCGCGACCCCGAGCTGGTCCGGGACCAGTACCCCTACGAGCTGTCCGGCGGAATGCTCCAGCGGGTCCTCATCGCGGCGGCGATCGCCGCCGGGCCGCGAATCCTCATCGCCGACGAGGCCACGACCGCGCTCGACGTCACCGTCCAGGCCGAGATCCTCGATCTCCTGGCCGACCTGCGCGAGCGGACCGGGCTGGCGCTCGTCGTGGTCTCCCACGACCTGGCCGTCGTCGCCCAGTTGTGCGACGAGGTCCTGGTCATGCGGGAGGGCGAGGTGGTCGAACACGGCCCGACGCGTGAGGTGCTCCACCGTCCGCGCCACGCGTACACGCGGCTGCTGATCGCCGAGCACGAGCAGTACGGGCTGGAGAAGTTCCTCACCCCCGAGGAGGGCGCGTGACCACCGGACTGCCGCGGCAGGAGCCCGCCGGCCGCGGGCGGAGCACGGACCCGGTCCTGGAGGTCAGGGACCTCGACGTGCGGTACGGACGGGGGCGCCGGCGCCGCCGCGCCCTGCACGGGGTCTCGCTGGAGGTCGCGCCGGGCGAGACCGTCGGCATCATCGGCGAGACGGGTTCGGGCAAGTCCACGCTCGCCCGTACCGTCCTCGGCCTGGTGCGCGCCTCGGCGGGGTCGGTCGTCGTCGCCGGGGAGGAGGTCGGCGCGTACGGCCCACGTCAGTGGCGCGCCCTGCGCCGCCGCGGCGTGATCCAGTACGTCTTCCAGGATCCCCTGCGCAGCCTCGACCCGGACCTCACCGTCGGGACCTCGCTGGCCGAACCGCTGCTCGTCCAGGGCGTGACGCGCGACGAGGCGACGCGCCGGGTGCGGGTGTTCCTCGACCGGGTCCGGCTCTCCGCGGACCTGCTCGACCGGCTGCCCGGGGAACTCTCCGGCGGCCAGCGCCAACGGGTCGCGGTGGCCAGGGCACTGGTCACCGAACCACGGGTGGTCATCCTCGACGAGCCGGTCAGCGCCCTGGACTCGGCCAACCGCGTACAGGTCCTGGAGATCCTCAAGGAACTGCGGGCGGCCGGGGTGGCCCTCGTCCTCATCTCCCACGACCTCGGGTCCGTGGCCGGTGTCGCCGACCGGATCGCGGTGCTGTACCGGGGGGAGCTGGTCGAGACCGGTGCCGCCCGCGATGTCATCGGCCGCCCGCGCCACCCCTACACACGCCTCCTCGTCAGCTCGGCACCGACCCTGCGCTCCGGACCGGCCGACCGGGCCGAACGCGAGGCCCTGCGCGCCGCCCTGTCGCACCCCTGAGCCCGACGCCAGCCCTCAGCCCGACACACGGCAGAAGAACCTCAGTCCGAGAAGACACCTCAGCCCGAGAAGAGAAGGGAACCCGTCATGTCCCGCACCATCCATCTGGCGCTCC
This sequence comes from Streptomyces sp. NPDC088124, assembly GCF_040685895.1. Taxonomy (NCBI): domain Bacteria; kingdom Bacillati; phylum Actinomycetota; class Actinomycetes; order Kitasatosporales; family Streptomycetaceae; genus Streptomyces; species Streptomyces sp. NPDC088124. Next base: position 56,182 of record NZ_JBFBJB010000032.1, read on the forward strand.
ACCCCTACGGTGTCGGCGGCCCCGGCCAGCACGGCCTGTGGAAGGACCCCCGGGTCGCGAAGAACGCGAGCATCGACATCGGCTACTACATCCGCCAGGCCCAGGCCGCCGAACACGCCCTCTTCGACGCCCTGTTCGTCGTCGACAGCCAGTTCATCAACGCCACCTACCCGGCGCACTACCTCAACCGCCTCGAACCGCTGACCCTGTTGTCGGCGGTCGCCACCCACACCCGGCACATCGGGCTGGTGGGCACGGCGAGTTCCACGTACAACTCGCCCTTCAACCTGGCCCGCCGGTTCGCCTCGCTCGACCACATCAGCGGCGGTCGCGCCGGCTGGAACGTCGTCACCAGTTTCGACACCGGAACCTCCAGGAACTACGGGTTCGACGAACACCTCGACTACGCCACCCGCTACGGCCGCGCCCTGGAGTTCGTGCAGGTCGCCCGCGGGCTGTGGGACTCGTACGAGGACGACGCCTTCCCCGCCGACGTGGCGGGCAATGTCTTCCTGGACCCGGCCAAACTGCATGAACTGAACCACGTGGGCGAGCACTTCACGGTCGCCGGGCCGCTGAACCTCTCCCGCTCCCCGCAGGGTCAGCCGGTGATCTTCCAGGCCGGGGTCTCCGAGGAGGGCCGCGACCTCGCCGCGCGGGTCGCCGAGGGCATCTACGCGCCGGGCGGCACCCTGGAGCAGGCGCGGGAGTACTACGCGGACATCAAAAGGCGCACCGCGTCGTACGGCCGCGACCCCGACCACATCAAGATCTTCATCCACGGCGGACCGGTCGTCGCGGCCACGGACGGGGAGGCCCGGCGGCGCGAACGGGAGATCTTCGAGGAGGACAACGACTTCGACCGGAATCTCGCCCTGCTCGGCCGCTCGTTCGGCGCGTACGACTTCCGTGCGCACGACCTGGACGCGCCCTTCCCCGATGTGGCGCACCTCGCCGAGAAGGGCGGCCGCACCGGCGCCGCCAGGATCGTCGAGCGGGCCCGGGCCGAGGAGCTGACGTTGCGTCAGGTCGCCGAGTCCGTCGCCCAGTTCCGCCGGTCGCCGTTCGTGGGGGCGCCGGGGACCGTCGCCGACACCATCGAGCGGTGGTTCGCCGCGGGCGCCTTCGACGGCATCAACCTCGCCTTCCGCACCGACGACGACCTCGGCCTCTTCGTCGACGGCGTCGTGCCGATCCTCCAGGGGCGCGGCCTGTTCCGCACCGAGTACGCGGCGGACACCCTGCGCGGCAACCTCGGCCTGCCGGTCCCGGCCAACCGTCACACCGAGCCCGTATCCGCAGGAGTGTGACATGACCCAGTACGACGACCACCACGGCCCCGAGGGGCTGCGCACCCGCGGCACCGTCCTCGTCGTTCCCGGCCGCGGTGAGACCCGGGCCACCTACGCCCGCTTCGGCAGGCGGCTCGCCGCCGACGCCTACCGCGTCCGGGTGGTCGAGGCTCCGGTCCTCGACGCCGGTGACCCGGCCGCCTCCCTGGACCGGCTCGCCGTCCAGCTCTCCGACGCCGTCGAGGACACCGGGCCGCAGGACGGCGCCGTCCGGCCCGTCGTCCTCGTCGGAGCCGACTCGGGGGCCGTCGCCCTCGCCGCGTTCCTCGGCCGGGCGGGGGCTCCGGCCGTCCGGCCGCCGGACGCCCTCGTCCTCGCGGGCCTGCCCGGCCGGACCGGCGGCACCGCCGGCGCCTGGGACCGCGAGCTCGACGTCCGCACCGCCTGCCCCGCGCACCGCGGGGTGCTCACCGAGGATCCCCGGGTCCGGCGGGGCGCGCTCGACGAGGCGGTGCCGGAGTCCCTGCTGGCCGCCGCCGACGAGGGCGAGGTCACGGTCCCGGTGCTGCTCCTCACCGGCGACGCCGATCCCCTCGCCGATCACGAGGCGCTCGTGCGGACCGCGAAGTCATGGCCGCGCGCCCGGCTCTCGGTCGTCCACGGCGCCCACCACGACGTCCTCAACGATCTCCAGCACCGCTCGGTGGCGGCCGAGGTCGTCACCTTCCTGGAGACGCTGCGCAATGAACTGCGGCCGCTGATCACGGTGCGGTCCAGCCCGTGGTGAGCCCCTGGTGAGCGCCCGGCAGGGGGGACCATCCGGCCCCGCCCGCCCGCTCCGTACGTACGAACCCCCCATCCCGAACCCGAAAGGTCCCGCCATGGCCGTCATCCTGTCCGTCTCCGGAAGCCCTTCCCCCACCTCCCGCACCAACCGGCTCCTGCGCCACCTGGACGACCGGCTCCGCCGTCAGGGCCACGACGTGACCCCGTTCGAGGTGCGCACCCTCCCCGCCGACGCGCTGCTCGGCGCCGACTTCGGCCATCCGGCGATCGTCGCGGCCACGGCCCTGTTCGAACGGGCCGACGGGGTGGTGATCGGCACTCCCGTGTACAAGGCCGCGTACTCGGGACTGCTGAAGTCGCTGCTCGACCTGCTCCCCCAGTACGCGCTGGCCGGCAAGACCGTGCTGCCGCTGGCCACCGGCGGCAGCACGGCCCATGTCCTGGCCATCGACTACGCCCTGCGCCCGGTGCTCAGTTCCATGGGCGCGGGGCACATCGTGCCCGGCTGGTTCACCCTCGACAAGGACATCACGGCCGGCGGCGCGGGCGGCGCCGTGGTCGCGCCCGCCGCCGCGGAGGCGCTGGCGCAGGTCACGGACCAGTTCTCGGCCGCGCTGGGAGGGCGCCCGACCGTACTCGCGCCGACCGGGTGAGCACGGCCCGCCCGAGCGCCCGGGTCAGACGGCCGGGGCCGGGTAGGTCGGGTACTCCACCCCGGAGACGTGCTGCACGACACGGATGACCTGGCAGGAGTAGCCGAACTCGTTGTCGTACCAGAGGTAGAGGATCGCGTTGTCGCCGTCGACCTTGGTGGCGCCGGCGTCGACGATCGAGGCGTGGCGCGAGCCGATGAAGTCGCTCGACACCGCGTCGGGGGCGCTGATGAAGTCGATCTGGCGCTTGAGCGGCGAGGTGAGCGAGACCTCCCGGAGGTGGTCGAGGACCTCCTCACGGGTGGTCTCGCGTCCGAGCCGCAGGCTGAGGATCGCGATCGAGACATCCGGCACCGGGACCCGGATCGAGCTGCCGGTGATCGGTGCGTCGAGGTCGGGCAGCGCCTTGGCGACGGCGGAGGCGGCGCCGGTCTCGGTGATGACCATGTTGAGCGCCGCCGAGCGGCCGCGGCGGTCGGACCCGTGGTAGTTGTCCAGCAGGTTCTGGTCGTTGGTGTACGAGTGGACGGTCTCGACGTGGCCGCGCAGGACACCGTACTCGTCCGCCATCGCCTTCAGCGGCGGGACGATCGCGTTGGTGGTGCAGGACGCGCAGGACAGGATCCGCTCGTCCGGCTTGACCGTGTCGTGGTTGACGCCGTGGACGACGTTGGGGACGTCGCCCTTGCCGGGCGCGGTCAGGACGACCTTGGCGATGCCGGGGCGCAGGTGCTTCGAGAGGCCCTCGCGGTCGCGCCACCTGCCGGTGTTGTCGATGAGGATGGCGTCGTTGATGCCGTACGCCGTGTAGTCCACCGACGTGGGGTCGTCGGAGTAGATCATCTTGATCTCGTTGCCGTTGGCGATGATCCTGCTGTTCGCCTCGTCGACGCTGATCGTGCCCTGGAACTGGCCGTGGATGGAGTCCCGGCGCAGCAGCGAGGCGCGCTTGACGAGGTCGTCGGCGGCCCGGCCGGCGCCCTGGCGGACGACGATGGCGCGCAGCCGCAGGCCGTTGCCGGAGCCGGCCTTCTCGATGAGCAGGCGGGCGACGAGGCGGCCGATGCGGCCGAAGCCGTAGAGGACGACGTCCCGCGGGGCGCGGCGCTCGGTCTTGTTGGCGCCGGTGGCTCCGGCCACGGCCTCGGCGGTGAACTCGGTGACGGAGAGCCTGCGGTCGTCGCTCCGGTACGTCGCGGCGAGCATGCCGAGGTCGATCTGGGAGGGACCGAGGTCGAGCGTGGTGAGCGCTTCCAGGAACGGCAGCGTGTCGGTGACCGAGAGTTCCTCGCCGGCGATCTGCCGGGCGAACCGGTGGGTCTTGAGAATGCTGACGACCGATTTGTTCACCAGGGAGCGGCTGTGGAGCAGGACCGTGACGTCCCGCTCGCGGTGCAGCTTCCCGATGATCGGGATCATCGATTCCGCGATCCTCTCGCGGTTGTTCCAGTTGGTGAACGAATCCTCAATGACAGTCACAGACACATCTTTCGAGCTAGGCGGCGCTCATATGTTAACCCACTGACTGTTCGGCTCTTCGAACAGAGGTGGCCGATTCGTTCAAGACCACGACGTCGGAGGCTCGGTACCGTCACGCCCATGGAGAGTTTCACCGCGGAGTCGCGGCACATCAGCACGCATATCGACCGTCCCGCCGAGGAGGTGTACGACTACGCGTCGGACCCCGCCCATCTGCCCGAGTGGGCGCGGGGACTGGGGGACTCCATCGACAGGATCGACGGGCAGTGGATCGCGGAATCGTCGCCCATGGGGCGGGTCGTGGTCGCCTTCGCACCCCCGAACGAATTCGGCGTGCTCGATCACGATGTCACGCTGCCCTCGGGCGAGATCGTCCACAACCCGGTACGGGTGATCGCCGACGGCACCGGGTGCGAGGTGGTCTTCACGCTGCGCCGGGCGCCGGGGACGAGTGACGAGGAGTTCCGGCGCGACGCGGAGATGGTGTCCGCCGATCTCGCGCGGCTGAAGCGGGTGCTGGAGCGGGGCGGCGACCGGTCCGGGTGAACTCCGCCTCGCCCCTCGGCGGGGCCTCGCCCCTCGGAGGGGATATGACCGGAGGCGATACGACACCGCCCCGCGCCGGTGGTCCGGTGCGGGGCGGGGCGGGTGACGGAGAAGGCGCCGGCGGCGCGGGGTGCCGGATGCCGATGCCGGGTCAGGCGGCCACGGGGGTGGCGGCGGCGAGCTGGGCGAGGATCCCGGGGAGCTGCTCGGTGACCTCGGCGTCGTCCTGCGGGTGCAGTTCCGCGAAGCGGACCACGGAGCCGGGGATGGAGAGCTTCGCGTCGGCCAGGACCGCGCTGCCCGCGATACCGAGGGCCTTGCGGGTCTCGTCCTGGGCCCAGACGCCGCCGAACTGGCCGTAGGCGGTGCCGACGACGGCGGCCGGCCTGCCGGTCAGCGCGCCCGCGCCGAAGGGGCGGGACAGCCAGTCGATGGCGTTCTTCAGCACGGCGGGGATGGTGCCGTTGTACTCCGGCGAGAACAGCAGGAAGGCGTCCGCCTGTCCGGCGGCCTCACGCAGGGCGGCGGCACCGGCGGGGACAGCACCCTCGACGTCGATGTCCTCGTTGTAGAAGGGGACGTCCGCGAGACCTTCGTAGAGGACGACCTCGACACCCTCGGGGGCGAGCTTGACGGCCGCCTCGGCGAGCTGACGGTTGTGCGAACCGGCACGCAGGCTGCCGACGAGGGCGAGGACACGTACAGACATGACGGGCTCCTGAGCAGAGGGGGGAGATCGAAGTGGACCATGGTCCGCTTCCCTTTCCCTCATTAAACACCCCAAGCGGACCAGGGTCCACTTTCGCCGGAGCCGGTTAAGGTGAGTCTCATGAACGCGGACAGCGCCCCTCCGGAGAAGCGATCAACAGGCCTGCGGGAACTGCCCGTTCTTGGCCAGCCCGCCCGCGAACGCGCGGACGCCGCACAGAACCGCGTCCGGTTGCTCGACGCCGCCGCGACGCTGGTGCGCGACCTCGGCGCGCGGAACGTGACCATGGAGGCGGTGGCCTCGGCCGCCCGGGTGGGCAAAGGCACACTGTTCCGCCGCTTCGGGGACCGCGCGGGGCTCATGCTGGCGCTGGTGGACCACACCGAGCGGGAATTCCAGCGGGGGTTCCTGAGCGGGCCCCCGCCGCTCGGCCCCGGCGCCCCGGCGGCCGAGCGGCTGGCCGCGTTCGGCACGGCCACCATCCGCCTCAACCTGGACCACCTGGACCTGTTCCTCGCCGCCGAGCTCAGTACCGAGCGGCGCCATCTGGTCCCCGCCCTGACGGTCCGGCTGACGCACGTGATGGAGCTGCTGCGCCAGGCGGGGGCGAGCGGCGACATCGAGATGCTCGCCCACGCGCTCCTCAACTACCTGGACACGGCGCTGCTCCACCACCTCCATGTACAGCGGGGGTTCTCGCTCGCCCGGATCGAGGAGGGCTGGCGGGAGCTGGTCGCCAGAGCGGTGCTCCCGGCACCGGCCCGCGCACACGACGAGCGGGACGCGTAGCGCCGTACCCGCGCGGCCGGGACCAGGCCGGGCCGTACCCGCGCGGCCGGGACCAGGCAGCGCCGCACCCGCATTGCCGGGCGCACGGCCCGGCCGCGCGGGTACGGCCGCGTGGGTACAGCCTCAGAGCCCCGGCTCGGCGCGCGGGCCGTCGTCGAGTTCCACCGCGTCCAGCGCGCGGGTGAGCCGGTCCAGCCGGGACCGCAGGTCGTCGATCTCGTCGACGCCGAACCCGGTAGCCGCCGCGATCCTGCGCGGCACGCTCAGCGCGCGCTCCCGCAGGGCCGCTCCCCGCTCGGTGAGGTACACCCGCACCGAGCGTTCGTCGCGCGCGTCGCGCTCGCGCCGGACGAGCCCCGCGCCCTCCATCCGCTTCAGCAGCGGGGACAGCGTGCCGGAGTCGAGCCGCAGATGCTCGCCCACCTCCTTGACCGGAAGCGTGCCGTGCTCCCACAGCACGAGCATGACCAGGTACTGGGGGTAGGTGAGCCCGAGGTCCTTGAGCAGCACGCGGTAGACGCCACCGAAGGCACGCGAGGCGGCGTTCAGGGAGAAGCAGATCTGCCGGTCCAGGCGGAGGAAGTCCGCATCGGGCACGGCAGCGGTCGGCGTCGGCGTCGCGGTCATGGGTCCAGGATAGCCCGACCGGGCTATTAGATTGTGCACAACTTAATTGTGTACTCTCATGATGACGGCGGCACACCGGACCGCCGACGACGAGAGGGATGGTTTCGATGGACGCGCTGTACACCGCTGTGGCGACCGCCAACGGCCGGGAGGGACGTGCGGTCAGCTCCGACGGCCGGCTGGACCTGCCGCTGGCCATGCCGCCGGCCCTGGGAGGCTCCGGCGAGGGCACCAACCCCGAGCAGCTCTTCGCCGCCGGATACGCCGCCTGCTTCGCCAGCGCGCTGGGACTGGTCGGCAGCAAGGCGAAGGTCGACACGAGCGACGTGTCGGTGACCGCCGAGGTCGGCATCGGCAAGGACGGGGCCGGCTTCGGCCTCACCGTCACGCTGCGGGTCGAGCTGCCCGAGTCGCTCGCGGGCGAGACGGGTGAACTCCTGGTCAAGCAGGCCCACGAGGTCTGCCCCTATTCCAAGGCGACGCGGGGCAACATCCCGGTCGAGCTCGTCGTCGAGTAGTCGCCCGCAGGGCGCCCCGCGGGCCCCGTTCCGTCACACCTGGACCGGCAGTCCTTCCAGTCCCCGGATCACGAAGTTCGGCTTGCGCACCGGCTCCCCCGCCGGGCGCAGGCCGGGGGCCAGGTCCAGCAGCGCGGAGAGCGAGGCCGCCAGTTCGATACGGGCCAGCGGGGCGCCCACGCAGTAGTGGATGCCCGCGCCGAAGGAGATGTGCGGGTTCTCGCGACGCGAGAGGTCCAGGGTCTCCGGCGCCGCGAAGACGGCCGGGTCGTGGTTGGCCGAGCCGAAGAGCAGCGCGACCTCGGCGCCGCGCGGCACCCTCGTCCCACCGACCTCGATCTCGTCGAGCACCCACCGCTCGAAGAGCTGGAGCGGGGTGTCGTAGCGCATCAACTCCTCCACCGCCGTGGACAGCAGGGCCCGGTCCGCGCGGAGCGCGGCGAGCTGACCGGGGTTGCGGAAGAGCGCGTGCCAGCCGTTGACCGTGGCGTTCACCGTCGCCTCGTGTCCGGCGTTCAGCAGCAGCGCGCAGGTCGCGACCATCTCGGCCTCCGTCAGTCTCTCGCCGTCGTCATGGGCGGCGATGAGCCCCGAGACGAGATCGTCGCCGGGCTTCTCCCGGCGGGCCGCGATCAGTTCACGCAGATACGCGGAGAACTCCACCGAGGCGGTGACCGCGCGCCGGGCCGTCTCCTCCGGCGGATTCAGCTCGTACATCCCGCAGATCGCCGCCGACCACGGCCGCAGCAGCGGGCGGTCCGCCTCGGGCACGCCCAGCATCTCCGCGATGACCGCGACCGGCAGCGGCTCCGCGACGGCGGTCAGCAGATCGCCGCCGCCCCGCTCCACCAGCCGCGCCACGAGGGTACGGGCGAGCTGCCGTACGTACGGGGCGAGCCGCTCGACGGTGCGCGGGGTGAACGCCTTCGACACCAGGCGCCGGATCCGGGTGTGGTCCGGGGGCTCCAGCTCCAGCATCCCCTGGTCGTTCAGCTCGTGGAACGGTTCGTGCCCGGCCGGCGGCGGGGTCCTGCCGAACTCCTCGTGGGTGAACCGGTGCCCGTAGGAGCGGCCGAGGCGGCGGTCGCGCAGCAGCGCCGAGACATCCGCGTGGTGCGGGACGAGCCACTGGTCGCTCGGCTCGTAGTAGTGCGCCCGGCCGCGGGCCCGCAGTTCGGCGTAGGCGGGGTACGGGTCGGCGAGGAAGGCGGGAGACCCTGGGTCGAAGTCCGGCATTCCAGGACCGTAACGGGAGCGGGGGGCCGGCACCAGGTGCGCCCGCGCCGGGCTCCGGGCACACCTCCTTCCGGAAGGCGGCGTCAGCCCGTCGGGCCGGTGGCCGCCGGCTCCCGTTCCGCGGCGTGCGCGTCCGGCGGCGAACCGGTGCCGGGGGTACGCGTCCACAGCGGTTTCAGCCGGTAGGTCAGCAGGTAGAGGACGACGGCGGTGCCGGCCGCGACGAACATGCTCAGGTCGCCCGCGCCCGGGTACGCCGCCGCGAACGGGCCGGTGAAGGCGCTGGACTGCCAGAACGGCACCGAGGCCAGCACCCCGGCCACCCAGACGACGATGCCCCAGTCGAGGATCCGGTTCCGGTCGTAGAGTTCGGCGATCCTCGCCGGGTCGGCCCGGCCGCCGAGCACGTAGTCCAGCAGGACCACGGCCGCGAAGGGCGCGATGAAGTTCGCGGTCAGGTTGAGGAAGACCTTGAACTTCTCCTCCGTGCCCGTCTCGCCCCACAGGCTGATCCCGTACGCCAGGGCGCAGATGATGGTCACCGCCTGGGTCCGGCTGACCGGCACCTTGAGCGTCTGGACGGAGATGGCGCCGCCGTAGACGTTGAGGAAGTTCTGGGCGAGCGCGGAGAGCGCGATGGCGATCAGCGCGGGAACGGCGAAGGGGCCCGCGAGCTGGTGGAGTGCCGTGATGGAGTCCGTGCTCGTGGAGCTGGAGCCCACCAGCACGCCCAGGATGCCCAGCCAGCAGATGGTGACGAAGTCGCCGAGGCCGGTGTACCAGGCCGTACGGCGCACCACGTGGTCCGTGTCGGGGAGATAGCGCGAGTAGTCCGAGGCGAACGGCACCCATGCGACGAGGAACGACAGGAACCAGCCGCCGAAGGTGACCCAGCCGCCGGTGGCGCCGACGTATCCGTCGGCTCCCGGGTCGGCCCCGAAGGTGCCGCCGCTGCCGTAGAAGCCGAGGGGGCCGCGGGCCTGGATCTGCTGCGGTACGCCGAGCCGTACCCCCATCCGGGACATGACGGCCATCAGCACCGAGCCCAGGCCGGCGCCGGCGACGATCGCGGTGACCGCGGCGCCGAAGCTCAGCCCGAACCGGGCCGCGCTGAACCCCAGCAGGATGATGGGGAAGTTGAGTCCGGCGGCGAACCAGACGAAGAACTGGGAGCTGGGCTTCCCGTGGCGCTCGCTGTCGGGGATGTGGTCGACCCCGAAGGGTTCCACCTTCGTGACCGCGCTCCCGTACACCGGTGGCGGGGCGTCGTGCGTCATGGCGTGCTCCTGGGAACAGAGGGAGGCATGAACGGAGGGGCGGGGTTCGGAACGAGGGGCGGGCGGCGGGTCCGGTGGCTCACCACGGCAGGGGCGCCGTCTGCGAGATGTCGAAGAATCCGCCCCCGCTGTAGACCAGCGGGGCCAGGTCGTCGTGACGGGCGGAGACGACCCGGCCGGTGAAGACGGTGTGGCTGCCGGCCTGGAGGCGTTCACCGATCTCCACCTCCAACTGGGCGCAGGAACCGCCGATCAGCGGCGCCCCGTGGGGACCGGGGGTCCAGGCCGGCCCGGCGAACTTGTCCTCCGCCTTGGAGGCGAAGGTCCTGGCGACGTCGAGCTGGTCGGCGGCGAGGATGCTGATGCCGAGATGGCTCGCGCGGCTCAGGGCCGGGTGGGTGCTGGAGCTGTTCTGTACGCAGACCAGGACCATCGGCGGGTCGAGGGAGATGCTGGAGAACGCGTCGGTGTGAGCCGCACCCCGATCCGGGAGGCCCTCAAGCAGCTTCAGATCGAGGCTGGTCGAGGTGCGGCCCCGGGTGGGCACCTTTGTCGCGGTGCCGTCCCGGCGGGAGCTGACCGAGTTGTTCCAGATGAAGGAGCTGCTGGAGGGCGCCGCCGCCCGGCTGCCGGCCTTCCGCGGGAACGTACCGGAACTGGCCACGCTGGAGGCGAACATGCGCGCGGCCGACGACGCGGTCCGGGACGGTGACACCGACCGTTACGCCTCGCTCGTCCACGAGTTCCACGACCTGATCGTCAGCGGGGCCGACAACGGAAAGCTGGAGGCCCACTACCGCACCCTGATGTACCAGTTGGCGTACGCGCGCCTGGTACGCACCTCACTGTCGCGGCCCGGGAGGCTGAACGCGTCGGACAGCGAGCACCACCGGGTGCTCGGCCTCATCGCCGCCAAGGACGGCGACGGCGCCGAGCGGGTGATGCGCGAGCATGTCCGGCTCAGCCACCAGGCGTTGATGGCCGGGATCGACGAACGGCGGGGCGAGGAGCTGCTGTAGGGCCCCGGACACCGGCCGTACACAAAAAACCAACCTCAGGCTCGGGCGAGTTGGCGGCGCAGCCGGGTGAAGGGGCGCGGCCGGTTCGCGGAGAGGACGGCCGTGGTCCTGCCGTCGCGTTCGTACACGGCGAGGAAGTCGCCCAGCGCCGGCTCGCCCTCGACGACGCGTACGGTGTCGCCCGGCGCCCGGTGGCCGGCGAACTGTACGCGTACACCGTACTGGTCGGACCAGAAGTAGGGCCGCGCCGTGTACGTGCCGACGGTGTGCCCCGCGAGGAGGTTGCGGACGGCCACGGCCGGCTGTTCGACCGCGCTGGTCCAGTGTTCCGCCCGTACGGGTGCGCCCAGTTGGGGCCGGTGGACCCGGGCGACATCGCCGACGGCGACGATGTGCGGCGCGGCGGTCACACACCCCGCGTCGCAGAGCACACCGTCGTCCACACCGAGCCCGGAGCCGGCCAGCCAGTCGGTGCGCGGGGTGACACCGATACCGACGACGACCACCTCGGCCGGGAGTGTGCGCCCGTCGGCCAGCTCCACCGACTCCACCCGGGTACGGCCGCGCAGCGCCACCACCCCGGTGCCGCACAGGAGTTGTGTGCCCCGCAGAGCGTGCAGCGCGGCGAGCGCCGCCGCCATCTCCGTGCCGAGCTGGGGCAGCAGCGGCCAGGCGGCGGCCTCGACCACGGTGACGTCGTGGCCCAGTTCCCGGCAGGAGGAGGCGACTTCGGCGCCGATGAAGCCCGCGCCGATCACCACCACCCGGCGGGGCCCCGTGTGCAGATCGGCCCGCAGTGCCACGGCGTCGTCGAGGGTGCGCAGGGTGTGGGCGCCCGGCGGCCTGCGCGCGGCGCCGGGGAGGGCCCGCGCGGCGGCGCCCGTGGCGAGGACGAAGCCGTCGGCACGGAGCCGGCGCCCACCGGCCAGGGTGATCTCCCGCGCGGCCGGGTCGAGATGCGTGGCGCGCGCGCCGAGGAGCCATTCCACGTCGAGCGCCTCGTCGTCGGGTTCGAGCAGGGCCTCGGGGGCGGGCGGCGCCGCGGCGGTGAGGAACCGTTTGGAGAGCGGCGGGCGGTCGTAGGGGCGGTGGGGCTCCTCGCCGATCACGGTGACGCGTCCGTCGAACCCCTGGTCGCGCAGCGCCCGTACGGCGTGCACCGCGGCCAGCGAGCCGCCGACCACGGCGACCGACCTCATACGGCGCCGCCTTCGGCGGCGACGGCCAACGGCACGGCCACCTCGGCCGACACCGACACCGACACCGGTACCGCGACGCCGGCCACGGCCACGGCCACGGCAGGGGCCGGTGTGGCCACCCGTACATGGATCACACCGTCGATAATCTCGACACGGTGGGTCCGGACGGGCCTGCGCGCGGGCGGGCAGCTCGGCGCGCCCGTGCGCAGATCGAACGAGGCGGCGTGCAGCGGGCATTCGACCTGGCAGTTCTCGACCCAGCCCTCGGAAAGCGAGGCATCCTGGTGGGTACAGGTGTCATCGATCGCGTAGAACTCACCCTCGGCGTGGAACACGGCGATGGGTGGTTCTGTGTCGATGCGTATGGCTTCGCCCTCCGGCAGATCCTCAAGGCGGCAGACAGGAATCACAGGCCCCCCTCACGCGAATCAATATCGTACGGTTGTACATGACGCATCGCGAGGCGCGATGCGCAACAGAATCCTGGCCGAACGCCCGGCCGTCAAGGGCTTCCAGAAACGACGGCCGGAACGGGACGCCGGTGGATGGGATCGGAAACGTGGCGGACACAACTGAAGAGACGAACGAGGGAAAACGGAGCCCTTCGGGCTCCGTCCAGTCGGTCGACCGGGCGGTGAGCGTGCTGGAGATCCTCGCACAGCAGGGCGAGGCCGGAGTCACCGACATCGCCGACGAGTTGGGCGTCCACAAGTCGACCGCGTTCCGGCTGCTCGGGGTGTTGGAGAGCCGGGGACTGGTCGGCCAGGAGAAGGACCGCGGGAAGTACTACCTCGGCGCCGGCGTGCTCCGCCTGGCCGGCGCGGCGGCGCTGCGCCTGGACATCTCCCAGGAGGGCGTCGGGGTGATCAGGACGCTGGCGGAGGAGACCGGCGAGACGGCCAACATCGCGATCCTGGACAGCGACGCGGCGGTCAACATCATGCAGGCGCGCGGCCCCGCGGCCGTCACCGCGCACAACTGGCTGGGGCGGCGCTTCGCCCTGCACGCGACGGCCACCGGCAAGGTCCTGATGGCCCACCTCCCGAAGGAGCGGCGCGAGGTGCTGCTCGCGGACCCGCCCGAGCGCTTCACCGAGCGGACGATCACCGACCGGACGGTCCTGCGGGCGGAGCTGGCGGTCGTGGCCGAGCAGGGGTACGCCTGCACGACGGAGGAGCTGGAGAGCGGACTGAACGCCGTCGGGGCCGAGGTCAGGGCGCACGACGGCTCGGTCATCGGGGCGATCGGGGTCTCCGGGCCCGCGTACCGCATGACCGGCGACGCACTGCCGGAGGCGGTCAAGAAGGTGGTGGAGGCGGCCCAGGAACTCTCCCGCCGCATGGGGCACAGCGCCCGGGACACCACCTGACGGCACGTCGGATTTTCTTTGCCGTCGCGCGGGGACCGGTGAGCAGCGCTTCCCCGGGGGCCTTTACCTGTCGTTAACCGGGCACCCTTGACACCCCCTGCCGCCGTTCCCAGGATGTCTCACATAGCGCAACGCGCACCGCACCACGCAACAGGACGGGGCGGTGTGGCCGGTCCCCTCTGTCCGGCCACAGCCCCGCCCTGTCGCCGCCGCACACCGCACACCTCGCATCGCACCGCATACCGCGCATCGCACGCCGCACCGCACACCTCGCGTCCGCACGCCGCACCGCACACCTCGCACAGCCCGTACCTCGCACACCCCTGACCGCACCGATCCGAGGAGGGGTATGTCCCGCACGCTCGACCCCGCAGCGCGTGTCGTCATCATCGGGGCCGGCATCGTCGGCTGCTCGCTCGCCGACGAGCTCACCGCCCGCGGCTGGCGCGACGTCACCGTACTGGAGCAGGGGCCGCTCCCCGCCCCCGGCGGCTCCACCTCGCACGCCCCCGGCCTGGTGTTCCGGACCAACCCCTCGAAGACCATGACCGAGTTCGCCCGGTACACCGCCGAGAAGTTCGCCGGTCTCGACGTCGACGGGCTGCCCTGTTTCCACCGGGTGGGCGGGGTGGAGGTGGCCACGACACCCGAGCGGTGGGCCGATCTGCACCGCAAGGCCGGTTACGCCGCCTCCTGGGGCGTGGCCGGTGAACTGATCACTCCCGAGCGGTGTGCCGAGCTGTGGCCGCTACTCGATCCCGGTCAGGTGCTCGGCGGCTTCCACACCCCCGGCGACGGGCTGGTCCGCGCCGTGCTCGCCTGCCGGGCACAGACCCGCCGGGCCGAGGAGCGCGGTGCCCGCTTCCTGGAGCGGCACACCGTGACCGGGATCGACCGGGCGGACGGCCGGGTCACCGGGGTCGTCACCGACCGGGGGAACTTCCCCGCCGATGTCGTGGTCTCGGCGGCGGGCTTCTGGGGGCCGGTCATCGGCGAGCTGGCGGGGGTGCCCGTACCCCTGCTGCCGCTCGCCCACCAGTACGTACGGACCGCGCCGCTGCCCGCACCGGCCGGTCCCGACGGCCCGCGGACCGGGACGAGCCGGCCGATCCTGCGCTTCCAGGACGCCGACCTCTACTTCCGCGAACACACCGACCGCATCGGCATCGGCTCGTACGACCACCGGCCGCTGCCCGTCGACCCGTTCACGCTGCCCGCGTACGACGACGCCGACGTCATGCCGTCCTCGCTCGCCTTCACCGAGGACGACTTCGCCCGCGGCTGGGCGGAGGCGGCGCGGCTGCTGCCCGCGCTCGCCGCGAGCCGTGTCGAGGAGGGCTTCAACGGGGTCTTCTCCTTCACCTCCGACGGGATGCCGGTCCTCGGCGAATCCCGTGAGCTGCGCGGATTCTGGCTGGCCGAGGCCGTGTGGGTGACTCACTCCGCCGGGGTGGCGAAGGCCGTCGCCGAGTGGCTGACGGACGGGCGGCCCTCGGTCGATGTCCACGAGTGCGATCTCCACCGCTTCGAGGAGGTCGAGCTCTCCCCCGGTTACGTGGCCGAACGCGGCGCGCGCCAGTTCGCCGAGGTGTACGACATCGTCCATCCGCTCCAGCCCGCCGAGCGGCCCCGGCCGCTGCGCGTCTCGCCCTTCCACGCCCGCCAGCGGGAGTTGGGCGCGGTGTTCCTGGAGAGCGGCGGGTGGGAACGGCCGCACTGGTACGAGGCGAACGCGCCGCTCGCCGCCTCGGTGCGGCTCCCCGGACGGGACGCCTGGTCGGCCCGGTACTGGTCGCCCGTCGCGGCGGCCGAGGCCCGCGCCACCCGCGAGAGGGTGGCGCTGTACGACATGACACCGCTGCGGCGGCTGGAGGTCACCGGCGCCGGGTCCCTGGACTTCCTCCAGCGCATGACCACCAACCAGCTCGCGAAGAAGCCGGGCGCGGTCACGTACACCCTGCTGCTGGACGAGGCCGGCGGGATCCGCAGCGATCTGACCGTCGCCCGCCTCGGGGAGCGGCACTTCCAGGTCGGCGCCAACAGCGGGCAGGACCTGGACCGGCTGCTGCGGCACGCGCCGGACGGCGTCCAGGTCAGGGACATCACCTCCGGCACCTGCTGCATCGGGGTCTGGGGCCCGCTCGCCCGCGCGCTGGTCCAGCCGCTGACCCGCGACGACTTCTCGCACGGGGCGTTCGGCTACTTCCGGACCCGGCGTACCTGGATCGGGGACGTACCGGTGACCGCGATGCGGCTGAGCTACGTCGGGGAGCTGGGCTGGGAGCTGTACACCGGCGCCGACACGGGGCTGCGGCTGTGGGACACGCTGTGGGAGGCGGGCCAGGAGCTGGGGGTCGTCGCCGCCGGGCGCAGCGCCTTCGACAGTCTGCGGCTGGAGAAGGGGTACCGCGCCTGGGGCCGGGACATGACCACCGAGCACGATCCGTACGAGGCGGGCCTCGGCTTCGCCGTGCGGATGGACAAGGGCGACTTCGCCGGCCGGGACGCCCTGGTGGGCCGCTCGACGGAGAGCCGCACACGCGCCCTGGCCTGTCTGACACTGGACGATCCCGCGGCGGTGGTGCTCGGCAAGGAGCCGGTGCGGGTGGACGGAACCGTGGTCGGGTACGTCACCAGCGCCGGGTACGGCTACTCGATCGGCAGGACCGTGGCGTACGCCTGGCTGCCCGCGGCCCACGCGGTGCCGGGGACGGCGGTGTCCGTCGAGTACTTCGGGGAGAAGATCTCCGCGACGGTGGCGGCGGAGCCGCTCTTCGACCCGGGCATGTCCCGTATCCGCCGCTGACCCGCTGACGCCCCGGCCCGCCCCGCTCGTCCCCTGGAGGAACCCATGGCACCGACGTATGACGTGATCGTTCTCGGACTCGGCGGTATGGGCTCGGCCGCCGCCTGCCACCTCGCGGCGCGCGGCGTCCGGGTGCTGGGCCTGGAGAAGTTCGGTCCGGTCCACAACCGGGGCTCCAGCCACGGCGGTTCCCGGATCACCCGGCAGTCCTACTTCGAGGACCCGGCGTACGTGCCACTGCTGCTGCGCAGTTACGAGCTGTACGAGCGGCTGGAGCGGGACACCGGGCGCCGGGTGGCGACGTTGTGCGGCGGTGTGATGGTGGGCCGTCCCGGGAGTCTCGCCGTGTCGGGGTCGCTGCGTTCGGCGCGGCAGTGGGATCTGCCGCACGAGATGCTCGACGCGAAGGAGATCCGGCGGCGCTTCCCGACCCTGACACCGCGCGACGACGAGGTCGCCCTGTTCGAGGCGCGCGCGGGCCTGGTCCGCCCGGAGAACACCGTCGCCGCCCATGTCCAACTGGCCACCCGGGCGGGCGCGGAGCTGCGCTTCGAGGAGCCGGTGACCCGCTGGGAGGAGCTGCCGGGCGGCGCGGGCGTACGGGTGCACACACCGGAGAACACGTACACCGCGGGCCAGTTGGTGATCTGCCCCGGCGCGTGGGCGCCGGAGCTGCTGGCCGATCTGGGGGTGCCGTTCACCATCGAGCGGCAGGTCATGTACTGGTTCCGGCCGGAGGGCGGGATCACCCCCTTCCTCCCCGAGAACCATCCCATCTACATCTGGGAGGACGCCGACGGGGTACAGGTGTACGGCTTCCCCGCCATCGACGGCCCCGGCGGCGGCGCCAAGGTCGCCTTCTTCCGCAAGGGCACGGTGTGCACCCCGGAGACCATCGACCGGACCGTGCGCGAGGAGGAGACCGAGGCGATGGCCGCGCACATGCGCCGCCACATCCCGGCCCTGCCGGGCACCTTCCTGCACGCCGCGACGTGCATGTACTCCACCACCCCCGACGAGCACTTCGTCATCACCCGGCATCCGGCCCATCCGGCGACCGTGACCGTGGCCTGCGGCTTCTCCGGGCACGGCTTCAAGTTCGTCCCCGTGGTCGGCGAGATCCTCGCCGATCTCGCGCTCACCGGCACCACCGGTCACCCCATCGAGCTGTTCGATCCGCGCCGGCTCTCCGCCGCGGCCAGCTGAGAGGCAGAACCGCCATGACGACCACGCCTCCGTCCGTGCGGAGCGGCACGGCCCCGAGCCTGATCTCCACACTCCCCGGCCCCTGCTACACCGACCCCGCGATCTTCGCCCTGGAGCAGGAGAGGATCTTCGAGTCGCTCTGGTTCTGCGCGGTGCGCGGCTCCGATCTCGCGGGCCCGGGCGCGTTCCGTACCGTACGGATCGGGCGCGAGTCGGTGCTCGTCACCCGGAACAGAAAGGGTGAGCTGCGCGCCTTCCTCAACGTGTGCCGGCACCGGGGGGCCCGGCTGTGCACCGAGGGGTCGGGCGAGGTGCGCCGCACCCTCCAGTGTCCGTACCACGCCTGGACCTACGACCTGGACGGGAGGCTGATCGCGGCGCCCAACCTGGTGAAGATGCCGGATGTCGACCGGGTCGCGTACGGGCTGCGCCCCGTCCATCTGCGGGAGTGGCTGGGGTACGCGTGGCTGTGCCTGGCCGAGGAGCCGCCGTCCTTCGAGGACACGGTGCTCGGCGCGGCGGTGGAGCGGCTGGGGGACGCCGCGTCCATCGAGCGGTACCGCACCGAGGAGCTGGCGCTCGGCCGGCGCATCACCTACGACGTGCGGGCCAACTGGAAGCTCATCGTCGAGAACTTCATGGAGTGCTACCACTGTGCGACGATCCACCCCGAACTCACCGAGATCCTGCCGGAGTTCGCGGAGGGTTTCGCGGCCCAGTACTACGTGGGACACGGCGCGGAGTTCGCGCCGGAGGCGCGGGGCTTCACGGTGGACGGCAGCGCGGGGCAGGGCCGGCTTCCGTCGATCGCCGACGAGCAGGACCGGCGGTACTACGCGATCACGGTGAAGCCGACCGTCTTCGTCAATCTGGTCCCCGACCATGTGATCCTGCACCGGATGTTTCCGCTGGCCGCGGACCGTACGGTGGTGGAGTGCGACTGGCTGTACGCGCCCGAGGTGGTGGCCCGGGGCGCGGACCTCTCGAAGTCGGTGGAGCTGTTCCACCGGGTCAACGCCCAGGACTTCGAGGCGTGTGAGCGCACGCAGCCGGGGATGAGCTCCCGGGTCTACCGGGAGGGCGGTGTGCTCGTCCCGTCGGAACACCACATCGGCGCCTTCCACCACTGGGTGACGGAGCGGCTGGCGGACCGGCCGGGCTGACGGCTCCGGGGCGGGGCCGGCGACCGGGTGGTTCAGGTCGCGGGGGTGGTGGCGCAGGCCGGGTGGCCCCATCCGTCCGGGTTCTTGGCGATGGACTCGCCCGCCGCGTAGGAGCGTCCGCAGCGGCAGCGGCCGGGGAACTTGGCGTTGAGGGTCCTGCGCGCCCCGGACTTCGCCCCGGGCTTCGACCCGGATTTCGCCGCGCGTTCTCCGCGGGTCTTCGACGCCGGTCCCGTACGAGACCCACCGGGGCGTACGGTGTCGGGCGCGGGCGGCGGCTGCGGGGAGCCGTGCTCGCTGCCCGCGGCCCGCTGGGCGAGAGCGGCCTGGCTCGCCGCGCGGTCGGCGAAGTCGTTGAGCCGGTCACCGTCGACCTGGTGGGCGGGTACGTAACGGAACTCCACGGACCGGCCACCGAGCAGGGTGTCGATCCGGGCGACCAGCTCCTGGTTGGCGACCGGCTTGCCCGAGGCGGTCTTCCAGCCCTTGCGTTTCCAGCCGGGCAGCCAGGTCGTGACGGCCTTCATCGCGTACTGGGAGTCCATCCGGACCTCCAGCGCGACCTCGGGGTCGGTGGCGGTCAGCAGCCGCTCCAGCGCGGTGAGTTCGGCGACGTTGTTGGTCGCCGTGCCCAGCGGGCCCGCTTCCCAGCGGACGGGGGTCTCCTCGCCGTCGGCGATGACCCAGGCCCAGCCGGCGGGCCCGGGATTTCCTTTCGACGCCCCGTCACACGCGGCGATTACGCGTTCAGCCATGCCGCAGATCATGCCAGGACTCCGGCCCGCCGGCCGCCACACCCCCGGCCGGGCGCCCCGCAGCCCCGCTCCGCCCGGCCCGGGGGGGCGGCGAGCCCGAGGACCTGCCCGGGACCCGGCAAGTTCAGCCGGCCCGGGGACCTTCCGGGGCTCCCGGGCCGGATCCCCGGCCGGGGAAGGACTCCAGCAGGCGCGGCGGCGCGGCCTGCTTCCAGGAGTCCACCAGGATGTCGTACAGCTCGTCGACATCGTCCAGGGCGCGCAGCCGCACCCGGACCCACGCGGAGCCCGCCTCGTGGGGCGGCACCCAGAACTTCTCCGGCTCGGCGGCGATCAGCTCCACCCGCTCGTGCCGGGGGCAGCGGACCGCGAACGACGTCTCGTCGTCCGGGACCGTGATGAACATCTTTCCCGCGACCCGGAAGGTCGGCATGGACCAGGCTTCCTTCTCCACCGTCTCCGGCAGGGAGAGCGCGATACGGCGAACATCGTCAGAATCGATCACGCTCGTCAGCGTAGACGGGGGCACTGACAGCGGGGCCGGCTGAGGGAGCGGGCCGCGGCCGGGTCCCCCCCTCCCGCCCGCCGGAGGACGCCGTACCGGGGTTGCCTCATTCGCGCTCTTGACCGGTTCATGTCATGCATTCAGGATGGCCCGCACACGGGCCGCGCCCGTGCGTGCCACCAGCACGGCACAAGGGGGCCGCACGGCTCCCGATCCCCCACACCTCCACCTCCAGGAGACCCCATGCGACTGCGTATCCGCGGAAGCGGTGCCGTCCGCCGCAGACGGACCGTCACCCTCACCGCCCTCGCGCTGGCCCTCGCCCTCGGCGTCAGCGCCACGGCCAGCGGCGCCGACGACACCCCCTCGGCCGCCGCGGCCCGGGCCGCCGCCGGCGAGGACCTCCAGCAGTACGAGATCCGCACGCACTCCACCTCCGCGACGCGCACGGCGCTCGCCAGGACCGGTGTGACCATCGACGAGTCGGACAGCGAGACCGTGGTCGTCTCCGCCCGCGCCGCCGAGCTGCGGAAGCTGCGCGCGCTGGGGTACGACCCCACGCCGCTGGGCGCCGTGCCCGACCGTTCCGCCGGGGGCGAGGCCGTGCCCTTCGACTTCCCCTCGGCCGACTCGAATTACCACAACTACGCCGAGATGACGAGCGAGATCAGCTCCGTCATCGCGGCGAACCCCGGCATCGTGAGCCGGCGCGTCATCGGCACCTCGTACCAGGGCCGCGACATCGTCGCGATCAAGATCAGCGACAATGTCGCCACCGACGAGAACGAGCCCGAAGTCCTGTTCACCCACCACCAGCACGCGCGCGAACACCTCACCGTCGAGATGGCGCTGTACCTGCTGAAGAACCTGACCTCCGGGTACGGCACCGACTCGCGCGTCACCGACATCGTGAACAACCGCGAGATCTGGATCATCCCGGACCTCAATCCGGACGGCGGGGAGTACGACATCGCCACCGGCTCGTACCGGAGCTGGCGCAAGAACCGTCAG
This sequence comes from Streptomyces sp. NPDC088124, assembly GCF_040685895.1. NCBI lineage: Bacteria > Bacillati > Actinomycetota > Actinomycetes > Kitasatosporales > Streptomycetaceae > Streptomyces > Streptomyces sp. NPDC088124. The sequence goes on from NZ_JBFBJB010000032.1 coordinate 77,127, forward strand.
CCCAACTCCTCGGCCGGCGCGGTCGGTACCGATCTCAACCGCAACTGGGCCTACCGCTGGGGCTGCTGCGGCGGTTCCTCCGGCAGCGCCTCGTCCGAGACCTACCGGGGCGCCGCCGCCGAGTCCGCGCCCGAGGTGAAGGTCGTGGCGGACTTCGTACGGAGCCGGGTCGTCGGCGGCGGCCAGCAGATCAAGGCGGCGATCGACTTCCACACCTACAGCGAGCTGGTGCTGTGGCCCTTCGGCTACACCACCGCGGACACCACGACCGGGATGACCGCGGACGACCGCAACGCGTTCGCCACGGTGGGACGGAAGATGGCCGCGAGCAACGGCTACACCCCGGAGCAGTCCAGCGATCTGTACATCACGGACGGCTCGATCGACGACTGGCTGTGGGGTGCGCAGAAGATCTTCGCGTACACCTTCGAGATGTATCCGTCGTCGAGTTCGGGCGGCGGCTTCTACCCGCCCGACGAGGTGATCACCCGGGAGACGAGCAGGAACCGCGACGCGGTGCTCCAGCTCCTGGAGAACGCGGACTGCATGTACCGGTCCATCGGCAAGGAGTCCCAGTACTGCTGACGGCGCGCTGCTGACAACGTACTGCTGACGGGCCGGCCCGATGCACGCAGGGGTGCCTCCACCGCGGTGGGGGCACCCCTGTCACCTGCCACTTGACTCCATTCGCACACATGTCTCGCGAGATCAAGGTAGCGTCCCGATCCGAACGGACAGTCCGGCAAGGGGTGAAGGAGGCGGGAGTGACGGAGCCATCCGATCACACGCGGCCCGGGCGACGCACGGTGCTGGAGCCGACGCATGTCATGCGCCGGCGGCGGCCCCGCGCACTCTCCGACTTCACGGAGCTCTTCCGGCCGGAGGACACCGACCCCGAGAGCCGGGAGGACGGCCGGGGCGAGGGCTGGGAACATGTCCCGCTCGACGCGAAGTCGGCCGGAGCGCCGGGGCCGTCAGGAGCATCGGGGCAGTCTGGTCCTGCCGGGCCGTCCCGGGGACCCCGCGGGGGTCGGGCGGCCCCGAACTCCGCCCAGGACAGCGAGGACACCGAGGAGTTGCCGCCCGTCCCCGCCCAGGCCGGCGCGGGCGGGTGGACGGCCGGGGTGGTACGGCCCCGCAGCGCCCGGTTCACCGCCCTGGTCTCGGTGGCCGCCGCCGGGGTGGTGGGTTTCGGGATCGCGCTGCTGCTCACCTGGGGCGGTACGGGCGGCACCAGCGAGGCCGCCGAGCCGCCCGCCGCTCCGGCCCCCGCCACGGAGCCGCCCGGGAATCCCGCCCCGGCCACCACGCCCCCGCCCGCCACCACACCCCCGCCCGCCCCCGCCGACCCGGGCGCCACCGCCCCCGTACTCCAGGAGGGCGACAGCGGCCCGGAGGTCAGCGAGTTGCAGGAGCGGCTGCTGCGCATCCCGAACGTGTACGAGGGCGGCAGTGTCACCGGTACGTACGACACGACACTGACCGAGGCCGTCGGCCGGTTCCAGCTCTGGTACGGCATCCGCGGTGACGAGACCGGCGTCTATGGCGACGACACCCGCCGCGACCTGGAATCCCGTACCGGCGCTTAAGGGTCAGCCGCCCGGGGCGAAGCCGCCCGTCACCTCGGCGGGGCCACCGGAAGCGGTCGCCCGTGCCGTGTAGCGGTCGTCCTCGGCGTCGCGGCCGCCCTCGGCGTGGTTGTACTGGCCCGCGAAGACGTGTTCGCCGGCCGGGACCGTCGCGCCGTCCCGCAGGGTCCACCGGTAGACCAGCGCGCCGTCCCGCACCCGGACGGAGACGGTGAAGTCCCGCTCGGGCAGCGACCGCCAGGAACCGGCGTCCTCGATGCCGCCGGTCTCGGCGATGCGCAGCTCCACGGTGAGCGCCGTCAGCGGCTGTTCGGTCCTGAGGGTGATGTTGCTCTGCGCCCAGTAGGCGTTGCTGTTCGGGTCCACGACACCGTCCGACCGGAGATAGCCGCTCCCGGCCGTGGCGGGATCCTCCGGGCTCCGGCTCGGCGACCGCTCCACCGGGGCGCGCGGGGACGAGACCCCGGGAGCGGGGGCCGCGGGCGGTCCCGCCGGGTCCGGGGAGGCCACCACCGTCTGGTGCGGGGAGTCCTGGGTGGTGACGAGCGCCAGCGCCCCGACGCCGAGCGCCCCTGCCGCCGCGGCCGTCACCACGGCCACCCGCGGCCAGCCGGCCGGCCGCCGGGGGCGCGGGAGGTGTCCCGCGGGCCTCGGGCCCGCCATTCCGCGCTCCACGCGCGCGAGCATGCGCTCCCGGTCGGGGCGGTGCTCCCCGGCCGCCTCCCGCAACCGCGCGGGCAGGTCGTCGTCCACCATCAGCCCCTGCCTCCTCCGGTACCGTCCGCCGCGACCGTGGCGTGCACCCGCTGCGGCGACGTGCCCGGTCCGAGCAGCCGTTGCAGCTCGGCCATGCCCCGGGACGTCTGACTCTTGACGGTACCCACCGAGATGCCGAGGGTGAGCGCCGTGTCCCGTTCCGAGAGGTCGAGGGCGTGGCGCAGCACCACACAGGCGCGTTTGCGGAACGGCAGCCGGCGCAGCGCCGTCCGTACGTCGAGCACGGCGGGCACGTCGGGCCCGTCGAACCGGTCGCCGCGCTGCGACCAGAACAGCGCGACGCGGCGGCGCTCCCGTACGGCGCTGCGGATACGGGACTTGGCCAGGTTCGTGACCACCCCGCGGGCGTACGCGACGGGGTGGTCGGCCGCCCTGACGCGGTCCCAGCGGTGCCAGAGCGCGAGCAGGGCGTCCGAGGCGAGATCGTCGGCCGTGTCGGCCTCGCCGGTCAACAGGTAGGCCAGCCGGGAGAGTTCCGCGTAGTGCCGTTCGAAGAACGCGTGGAACTCGGCGGCGGTGGCGTCGTCGACGACTGTGCCCACGATGCCGCTCCTTGTCTCCTCCTGGCCCGGCCGCCGGCCGGGTCACGGCACCGGGGTTCGTGAGCGTAGCAGCGGGATCCGCCGATGGCGTCTCCTCTGCGCACGGCCCGGTGCCGGGACCTGTTCCGCCGTCAGTAATCGGCCATACCGGTCGAGTCGCACCGTGTGGGGCACCGGGACGGCGGCCGGGCGCGTCCAACGGTCAGCGGTGGGCGAACCAGCCGGCGGCGGGCAGGAGCCTGGTGTCGTACCCGAAGAGCGCCTGGTTCTCCCAGGCGTTGCCCGAGGACGGGTCCTGCGGGTCCCAGCCGCTGCCCTTCACCGCGGTCCAGGCCGGCTCCCAGTAGACGATGCCCAGGCCGCGCCCGCCCGGGACCGCCTCGACGACGTTCATCACGTCGCGCAGATTGGCGGCCTGGCCGGCGGGGGTCGCCGGGTAGCCGGGTGCCAGCTGGCCGCTGGTGGCGATGTTGTTCTCCAGGAAGTCGCCGCCCGCGAGGGTGCTGGCGTACGCGGTCTCGGCGACCAGCACCGGCTTGCCGTAGCGGGCGGACACATCGTCCAGATTGGCCTGGAGTCCGGAGAGCGGTCCGTGCCAGTACCCGTAGTAGGAGAGGGCGATCACGTCGAAGGGCACCTGACGGGCAACCGCCTGGTCGAACCACCAGCGGGTGCCGGCGTTGTCGCCGCCCTTGGCGAGGTGCAGCGCGACCTGGGTGGTGGACGAGACGGCCTTCACGGCCTGGGCGCCGGAGGTCAGCAGGCCGGCGAGCTGGGTCCAGTTGTCGGTGGAGCCCTCCGGCCAGAGCATGCCACCGTTGATCTCGTTGCCGATCTGGACCATGTCGGCCGTGGTGCCCTGCGCCTTGAGGGCGTTCAGCACGTCGTAGGTGTGGTTGTAGACGTCGGTACGGAGCTGGCTGTACGGGTGCGAGGCCCAGGCGGCGGGCTTGTTCTGCTGGCCGGGGTCGGCCCAGCGGTCCGAGTAGTGGAAGTCGATCAGTACCTTCATGCCCTCGGCCTTGGCCCGCTTGGCCAGGGCGAGGACGCGTGCCTTGTTGTTGTAGCCGTCGGCCGGGTTCACCCACACCTTGAGCCGTACGTAGTTCATGCCCGCCCCGCGCAGCAGGCCGAGCGCGTCGCCGCGCTGCCCGGTGGCGCTGCTGTAGACGGCGCCGAAGGCCTCGTTCTTCGGGAGGGTGGAGAGGTCGCCGCCCTTGATGGAGAGCCCGGTGGCGCCCGGCGCGAACGTCAGGTCGTCGAAGTTGGCCCACTCCCCCGCGTGCGCGTCCGAGTTGAGGCTGATGGTGCAGTTGCCGCCGGTCACCCGGACCGAGGTGACGACACGGATCCAGGCGCCGTCGGCGGTGGGCGGCAGATCCGTGCGCTGTTCGGCGCTGCCGCAGTTGCGCAGGGCGATGTACGCGGAGTTCTGGCCGCCGCTGGAGCGGACGCGGGCGCTGAGTGTGTACGTGCCGTCGGCCAGCCCGGTCAGGTACTGGTAGGTCTCGACCTTGTACGCGGAGGCCGACCAGTGGCTGAGGCGGCGGTTCCCGGAGGCGCCGCCGCTCTCGGTGAAGGAGGCGGCGTGCTGCCCGGCGGCCGAGTAGGTCGACCAGCCGGTGGGGGTGGCGGTCCCGGTGGCGTCGGCCTCGAAGCCGGGGTTGGTGAGCGTCGCGGCGGCCCGGGCCTGCTGGGCGGGGAGCGCGGTCAGGAGCAGCGCGCCGAGCGCGGCGGTGGCGGTGGCCCCGAGTCGGGTGCGCCAGGTGCGGTGTGCGAGGTGCATCGTCGATGTCCCTTCGACCGGTGGGCGGGCAGGCGGTGTGTCTCGGTGGTGCTCGGTGGCACGTGTGCGGCTCGTCGACGCGTGTGCGGCTCGTCGGCACGCGCCCTGCTCGGTGGTACGTGTGTCCATCGGTGGTACGCGCGGGGCGGCCGGGCGTACCACCGGGAGGCGGCCCTCAGCCGTCGAGCTTCACGACCCGTACGGCTCCGGCCGGCAGCGCGAGCCCGCCCGAGGCCCGTTCGCCGGTGAGGAGTTCGGTGCCCGCGGCGGGCAGCGGCACCTTGGCGTCCGCAGCGGTGTGGTTGATGGCGAACACGTACTCTCCGCTCTCCCCGGACCGGCGGACGACCTCGACGTCGTGCGGCAGTTCGGCGCGCGGCGCGATCCCGGCGTCGTCGGCGGCGGCGCCGAGGACGGTGTCGAGCGCGCCGGGGGCGAGCCGGGTGGAGACGTACCAGGCGGTGCCGCGGCCGAGGCGGTGGCGAGTGACGGCCGGGTGGCCCGCGGCGAGCCCGTCGGCGTAGGTCCACACCGTCTCGGCGCCCCGCGGGACGACGAACTCGCTCCACACATCGGCGGTCAGTTCGGATCCGTCGGCGGCGGTGATCCGGACGCGTTCCCCCTCGCCGAGCGGGGAGAACTCCTCGACGGTCAGGCCGAGGACATCGCGCAGCGCGCCGGGGTGGGCGCCGGGGTGGACGGCGTCGTGTTCGTCGACGATGCCGGAGAAGTACGAGACGACGAGCGTGCCGCCGTTCTCGACGTAGGCGCGCAGGTTGCGGCCGGTCGCCTCGGTGGCGAGGTAGAGGGCGGGCACCACGACGAGCGGGTAGCGGGAGAGATCGGCCTCGGGGTGGGCGAAGTCCACGGTGAGGTGGCGGTCGTAGAGCGCCTCGTAGAAGGAGTCGGCGCGCTCGCGGGCGTCGTGGTCCTCGCTCGGCCGCCATTCGAGGCGCTGCGCCCACCAGGACTGCCAGTCCCAGACGACGGCGGCGTCGGCGACGGTGCGGGTGCCGCGTACGGTGGCGAGGCTGTCCAGGTGGGCGCCGAGGCCGACCACCTCGCGCCAGACGCGGCTGTCGGTGCCGGCGTGCGGCACCATCGAGGAGTGGAACTTCTCGGCGCCGCGCCGGGACTGGCGCCACTGGAAGAACAGCGCGCCCTCCGAGCCGCGCGCCACGTGGGCGAGGCTGTTGCGGGCCATCTGGCCGGGCGCCTTGGCGGGGTTGCGGGGCTGCCAGTTGACGCCGCTGGTGGAGTGTTCGAGCAGCAGCCAGGGGGCGCCGCCGGCCACGGACCGGGTGAGGTCGGCGGCCATGGCGAGGTTCACGTGGGTGCGGCGTCCGTCGGTGATCAGGTAGTGGTCGTTGGTGACGAGGTCGACCTCGCGTCCCCAGGCCCAGTAGTCGACGGAGTCGCACTGGCTGAGGGCGGTCATGAAGTTGGTGGTGACGGGGATGCCGGGGGCGAGCCGGTGGAGCAGGTCCCGTTCCCGTACGAAGTTCTCGCGCATGGTGGCGTCGGCGAAGCGCGCGTAGTCGAGCCGGTGGGCCGGGTTGCACACGGTGGGGGTGGCCCGGGGCGGCTGGATCTCCTCGAAGGAGCCGTAGCGCTGGCCCCAGAAGGCGGTGCCCCAGGCCTCGTTGACCGCGTCGAGGTCCTGGTAGGCGGCGCGCAGCCAGGTGCGGAAGTGGACGGCGCACCGGTCGCAGTAGCAGGCGCTGACGGGGACGCCGTACTCGTTGTGGACGTGCCAGAGGACCACCGCGGGGTGGGAGCCGTAGCGCAGGGCGAGCTGTTCGGTGATGGCGGAGGAGGCCGCGCGGTACGCCGGTGAGCTGTGGCAGATCGCACCGCGGGAGCCGAACGCGTACCGCGTGCCCTCGCGGCTGACGGGGAGCGCCTCCGGGTGGTCGCGGTAGAACCAGGCGGGCGGGGCGACGGTGGGGGTGCCGAGGTCCACCCGTACGCCGTTCTCGTGGAGCAGGTCGACGACCCGGTCCAGCCAGCCGAAGTCGTAGCGGCCCGGCTCCGGTTCGAGCAGGGCCCACGAGAAGATGCCGACCGACACGAGGTTGACGCCGGCCTCGCGCATGAGGCGTACGTCCTCCTGCCAGACGGCCTCCGGCCACTGCTCGGGGTTGTAGTCCCCGCCGAACGCCAGGGCGTGTTTCGGGGGGCCCTCGGGTGCGGTCTGCGGCATGGATTGCCTCCTGTGGTGCGGTACGGCTGACGAGCGGACGGGGCCGCCGGGTGCGTCGGGTGTGGGAACGTGCACACATGGCGACGACCCGATGTATCCAACATAAGCGCACAGGAACAACCATTGACAAGTGTCCGGGAAGTTTCTCTACTGTGAACGCTCACAGAGCAGGGCCGGTCCGCCGTACTCAGGTGGCGGACCTCCGTCAGGGTTCGTCAGGGGAGTAACACCATGCAATTCACGACGCGCAGACGCCTCGTGGCCACGTCCCTCGCCATCGCGCTCGGAGCCACCGCGCTCGCGGCGTGCGGCTCCGGTTCGGGTTCCGGCGACGACGACGCGGGGGCCGACGGGCCGGCCGACCTCACCTACTGGGCCTGGGCGCCCGGCATGGACAAGGTCGCCGAACTCTGGAATACGACGGAGGGCGAGAAGACCGGCATCAAGGTGACGGTGAAGAAGCAGGCGTCGGGCGACGACCTGGTCACCAAGATCATCACCGCGGCCAAGGCGAAGCAGGCCCCCGACCTGGTCCAGGCGGAGTACCAGGCGCTGCCGACCCTGGTCAGCAACGACGTCCTCGCCGACATCTCCGGCGAGGCCGGCGACGCGAAGGACGAGTTCGCCGCGGGCGTCTGGCAGCAGACCACCCTCGGCACGGACGCCGTCTACGCGATCCCGCAGGACTCCGGGCCGATGATGTTCTACTACCGCGCGGACCTCTTCAAGGAGTACGGGCTCACCGTGCCCACCACGTGGGACGCGTTCGCCGAGACCGCCCGCGCGCTGAAGAAGAAGGACCCGTCCAAGGCCCTGACGACGTTCTCCAGCAACGACGGGGGCCTGTTCGCCGGTCTCGCCCAGCAGGCGGGCGCCCGGTGGTGGACCACCCGGGGCGACTCCTGGAAGGTGGGGATCGACGACGCCGCCACGAAGAAGGTCGCGGACTTCTGGGGCGGTCTCGTCAAGGAGGGCGCCATCGACAACCAGCCCATGTACACCCCGTCGTGGAACAAGGCGCTCAACACGGGCAAGCAGATCGCCTGGGTCAGCGCGGTCTGGGCGCCCGGCACCCTGACGACCGCCGCGCCCGACACCAAGGACAAGTGGGCCATGGCGCCCCTGCCGCAGTGGGACGCGGCCAAGCCGGCGACCGGGAGCTGGGGCGGCTCGTCCACCGGTGTCACCAACGACTCCAAGCACAAGAAGGCCGCGGCGAAGTTCGCCACCTGGCTGAACACCGACAGCGCCGCCCTGGCCGCGATGGTCGAGGAGGGCGGGATCTACCCGGCCGCCACCGCCGCGCAGTCGGGCGGCGCGCTGAGCCAGGCGCCCGCGTACTTCTCGAACCAGCCGGACTTCTACACCACGGCCGCCGAGATCGCGAAGACCACCGCGCCCTCCGCGTGGGGCCCGAACGTGAACGTCGCGTACACCACCTTCCGGGACGCCTTCGCCACCGCGGCCAAGAACAAGTCGGACTTCGGCGCGGCCCTCACCAGCATGCAGGAGGCCACCGTCGCCGACCTGAAGAAGCAGGGCTTCGGGGTCACCGGCTGATGGCCGCCACCCCGCGCCCGGCGGGCGCCCCGGGCCGGACGGGCCGGCGGGTGCGCGGCGCGCCGTACGCCTTTCTCCTGCCGGCCGTCACGCTCTTCGCGCTCTTCTTCGCCCTGCCCATCGGGTACGCCCTCTATCTGAGCCTGCGCAAGGTCGAGGTCAAGGGGCTCGGCCTCGGCCGGGGCGCCCGCCAGGAGGTCTGGGCCGGGCTCTCCAACTACGCGGACGCGCTCACCGACTCCCAACTGCTCTCCAGCGCGCTGCGCGTGCTGGGGTACGGGGCGATGGTGGTCCCCGCGATGCTCGGCCTCGCGCTGGTCCTCGCCCTGATGCTGGACGCCGAGCGCACCCGGCTCAGCGGCTTCTCCCGGCTCGCGATCTTCCTGCCGTACGCCGTGCCCGGTGTGATCGCCGCGATGATGTGGGGCTTCCTCTACCTGCCGGACGTGAGCCCCTTCTACTACCTGCTGGACAAGGCCGGACTGCCCGGGCCCGACCTCCTGGACGGCGGGCCGCTGTACCTCGCGCTCGCCAACATCGCGCTGTGGGGCGGCACCGGCTTCAACATGATCGTCATCTACACGTCGCTGCGCTCGATCCCCGTGGAGATCTACGAGGCGGCCCGGCTGGACGGCTGCTCGCAGCTCCAGACCGCGCTGCGGATCAAGATCCCGGTCGTGGCGCCCGCGCTGGTGCTGACGTTCTTCTTCTCCATCATCGCGACCCTCCAGGTGTTCAGCGAACCCACCACCCTCAAGCCCCTGACCAACTCGCTCTCCACCACCTGGTCCCCGCTGATGAAGGTCTACCAGGACGCCTTCGTCAACGGTGACATCCACGCGGCGGCGGCCACCTCCGTGGTCATCGCGGTCGTGACCCTCGTCCTGTCCTTCGGCTTCCTGAAGGCCGCGAACTCCCGCTCGAACCAGGGAGAGACCCCGTGAACACCCTCACCACCCGCCGTACCGCGCCCGCGGCAGGCACCACGCCGGGCACCGCGCAGGGGCCGCCGCCGCCCCGGCCGAAGGCCCGGCGCCGGATCGCCTGGGTGCCGACGATCACCCTGCTGGCCGGCGCGCTCTACTGTCTGCTGCCCGTGGCGTGGATCGTGGTGGCCGCCACCAAGTCGGGCCGCGAGCTGTTCTCCACCTTCACCTTCCTGCCCGGCACGGGGTTCGCGGACAACATCACGGAGCTGTCCGCGTACCGGGAGGGCGTGTACTGGCGGTGGATGCTCAACTCCCTGTTCTACTCCGGCGCCGGCGCCCTGCTCTCGACGGCGGTCTCCGCCCTCAGCGGCTACGCCCTGGCCGTCTACCGCTTCCGCGGCCGCGAGACGCTCTTCAACGTGCTGCTCGCGGGCGTGCTGATGCCGCCGGTCATCCTCGCCGTACCGCAGTACCTGCTGATGGCGAAGGCCGACCTGGCCGACAGCTACCTGTCCGTGCTGCTGCCGGTGATCCTCTCCCCGTACGGGATCTACCTCGCCCGGATCTACGCGTCGGCGTCCGTGCCCCCCGACGTGGTGGAGGCCGGCCGGATGGACGGCGGGGGTGAGTGGCGGATCTTCCGGTCGGTGGCGCTGCCGATGATGCTGCCGGGACTGGTGACGGTGTTCCTCTTCCAGTTCGTGGCCATCTGGAACAACTTCCTCCTCCCCTACATCATGCTCGGCGACGATCGGAAGTTCCCCATCACACTGGGTCTGTACACCCTCCTCCAGCAGGGCTCCAACACTCCGGCGCTCTACACTCTGGTCATCACGGGTGCGCTGCTCGCGGTGGTACCGCTGATCGCCCTCTTCCTGGTCATCCAGCGGTTCTGGAGCCTGGACCTGCTGTCCGGGGCCGTAAAGTCCTGACGCGACAGGCACGATCACGAGAGAACGACAGGTATGAGCCGCACGGGCACCAACGGCCGGCGCAAGCCGCCGACCATCCACGACGTGGCACGGGAGGCCGGTGTCTCCCGGGGCACCGTCTCCCGGGTCCTCAACGGCGGCCACTACGTGAGCCCGGCCGCGGAGGAGGCGGTCAACGCCGCGATCCGCAGGACGGGTTATGTCGTCAACCGGCATGCCCGCAGTCTCATCACGGGCCGCTCCGACTCGGTCGCCTTCCTGCTCACCGAGCCGCAGGAGCGGTTCTTCGAGGACCCCAACTTCAATGTGTTGCTGCGGGGGTGCACCCAGGCGCTGGCCGCGCACGACATCCCGCTGCTGCTGATGATCGCGGGGACGAAGGACGAACGGCGCCGGATCGCCCGGTACATCACCGCGGGCCATGTCGACGGCGTCCTGCTGGTGTCCAGCCACTCCGGCGACCGGGTCGCCGAGCAACTGCGGGCGGCCCGGGTGCCGTTGGTGGCCTGCGGGAAACCGCTCGGGCAGAGCTCCAAGGTCAGCTACGTCGCGGCCGACGACCGGGACGGCGCGCGCGAGATGGTGCGCCATCTCGTACGCGGCGGGCGCCGGCGGATCGCCACGGTCACCGGCCCGCTGGACACCCCGGGCGGCACGGAACGGCTGGCGGGCTACCGGGAGATCCTCGCCGAGGCCGGTATCGAGGCCGACGAACGGCTGATCGCCGCCGGGGACTACAGCCGGGCGAGCGGGGAGGCCGCCGCCGCGGAACTGCTGCGGCGGGCACCGGATCTCGACGCGGTGTTCGTCGCCTCCGACCTGATGGCGCAGGGGGTGCTCACGGCGCTGCGGGAGGCGGGGCGCCGGGTGCCCGAGGATGTCGCGGTGGGCGGTTTCGACGACTCGCCCGCGGCGCTGGACACCAGGCCCGCGCTGACCACGATCCGTCAGCCGTGGGACCGTATCAGCGCGGAGATGGTACGGGTGCTGCTCGCACAGATCGGCGGCGAGGACACCTCCACGGTCATCCTCCCCACCGAACTGGTCCGGCGCGACTCGGCCTGACACCGCCGCCGGTGACGTGCTGCCGCGGTCCGGCGCCGGACCCGCCCCGGCGCCGTCAGCCGGGCAGCGCCTCGCCGCAGCGGGCGCAGAACCGCGCGTCGCGCTCCCCGCAGAGCCGTCCGCACGCGGGGCAGACATGGTTCAGCGCACAGGGCGGCTCGCCGCCCTCCGCCGCGGGCGCCCGCACAGGGACGGCGTCCGGCGGCGCGGAGGCGACCGTCAGACCGGGGCGGCGCGGGTGCGCGGTCAGATAGACCAGCCCGCGCTCCCCCGCGGTCAGCGAACGGCGCGAGGTCCTCGGCAGCCACACCACGGCACGCGGGGCGAGCGGCTCGGTCCCGGTGGGCGTGGCGAGCACCCCGTCGCCGTCCAGGACGACGAGCAGCACGTCGAGCACATGGTCGGTGTGTTCGCCGACGGCCGCGCCCGGTGGCAGCCGTACGACATTGGCGTCCAGGGCCCGCCCGGACTCGGCCAGTTTCCACAGCGCGCCCTGGCGGTCGGCGGCGGCCCGCGCGAGGTCCTCGTCGAGGGTGACCAGGACCCGGGCGGTGGGCGGCGGCGTCATCGGGGGCTCCGGACGTGGTGCGGCGGACGGCCCCACGATCATAGTGACGGCGGCGGACCCCCGGCCCGCGCACCGGTCAGGTCACCCGGCGGATCGCCGGCAGCTCGTAACCCCCGTCGAAGAGCGCGGCCCGCGGCTCGTACATCCGCAGAACGGGGCGGAACCGTCCGGGCGGGGTGGGCAGCCAGTTGGCGGCGGCCTCCTCGTCCTCCGGGCGGCCCGGCCGCAGATGGAGGGTGAGGGAACCGTCGGCGGCGCGGCGCAGTCCGCCGGTGCGGTCACCGATCGCGTACCGGTCGAGCGGGTTGGCGACGAGGTGGTACTCGGGCAGGTCGTACATGGTGAGCGACCAGAACGCGTCGACGGGCGGCGGCTGTTCGAAGCGCAGTGTGTAGGTGTGGCGCCCCTCCAGCGGCTCCCCGTCGGCGTCGTTCCACGTCATCGCGGAGGCGGCCTCGTAGCCGTGGCCGCCCCACAGGCCGCCGCGGGCCGCCGCGGCGCGCAGCAGCCGGGCCGCGTCGCGGTCGCGGACCGTCCACTCCGGGTCGGTCAGCACCCCCGTCTCGAAGAAGTCCGCGTTGTGGTCGAAGGCGTGGTACGCGAGCCGCCAGCCGTTCTGTTCCGGTCCTTCGGCGTGCGCGGCGGCGTACTCGACCCGCTCCCTGCCCTCGGTGAATCCCTCGCGCAGGGCGTCGGCCAGCTCGGGCTCCGAGGACCGGTAGGGGCTCGACGACGCCAGCAGGCCGAGGGGCGCGAAGCGCCGCTGGTACTCGGCGTCGACGGGGGCGGGCGGGAACGCGGCCGTGCGGACCCGCAGCTTCTCGAAGAACATGAGGGTGCCGTCGGTGACGTCGGGATCCGAGAGCGGCAGGCCCGCGAGGGGGTCGGCGCTCCCACCGCCGGGCGCGAGCGCCTCCAGGCGGGTGGCCCGCTGGAGCGCGGCGGTGGCCGGGAGGTCCTCGGGCCCCGCGCACGCCCAGCGGCCGATGAGCGAGGCCACGGCGGTGGGGCAGGCGATCCGGGTGACTCCGGCGGGTACCTCGCCGCGCCATCCGGGCCCGGTGAGCAGGAAGCTGCCCGCGGCGGTGCCGGTGGCGCGCCGTCCGACATAGGCGAAGTTGTTGGTCCAGGCGTCCACGAACCGCAGGACGTAGTAGCGCCCGGCCGTGTCGGGCACCGTCAGCAGCAGCGGGCCGCCGGACAGGTCGAGCTGGGCCACGGTGTGGACGGCATCGTTGTTGACACCGGCGAAGGTGTCGTCCGGTCCGGCCAGCCGGGTGCTGTGGGCGAGGGTGTTGAAGGGCGCGGGCGGCACCGGGCCGAGCCCGGCGTGGGTGAAGCGGTCGGCCTCGTCCAGGTTGAACACCATCGGATAGCCGTAGACGTACGCCTCGGCCGCCAGCGCCCGCAGATCGCTCATCCCGTCCGCCTCTCCCACTGTGCGGCCATCGTCCGCCGCCCCGGGCGGTGCTCGCCATCCGGCGGGCGCCGTCCAGGTGAGCCGGTCCCGCTCGCCGCGCGCCGGGGGACCCGGACGGCGTACGGGGGCGGGGCCCGGCGGTGGGACCGTCCGGCCGGTCCCGGGGCGTCGCGGGCCGGCTCGTGTGCGGATCGGGGACAGTGGGCCGGTCAGCCCGCAGCGCCGGTCAGCCCGCAGCGCCGCGCCGCGCCGACCGGCGCCGCGCGGGTGGGAACGGAGCCCGCCATCCTTCTCGTCCCGCCGCCCCCGCGGCCCGTGGCGCCCGCCCCGCCGCTCCGCGCGCGGGTGCTGGACTCGCGGGCGCTCGCCGTGCTCGCCCCGTCCGTCCTGGCGCTGGCTCTGGGGATGTGGGGGATCGGCCGCCGCGGGACGCTGTGGGGCGACGAGGCCGTCACGTACGAGGTGGCGCACCGTACCCCGGGGCAGATCTGGGCCACGGCGGGTCACGCCGACGCGGTCCACGGCCTCTACTACCTCCTCATGCACGGGGTCTTCGCCCTGTGGGACGGCGGGCTCGTCGCGCTGCGGCTGCCCTCGGTCCTCGCGGTGGCGGCGGCGTCCGCCGGGGTCGCGCTGCTCGGCCGCACCCTCGCCGGGCCGCGCGCCGGGCTGCTCGCCGGGCTGGTCCTCCCGCTGCTCCCTGCCGTGCAGAGGTATGCGCAGGAGGGCCGTTCCTACGCGCTGGTGTGCGCGCTGGTCACCTGGGCGAGCCGGCTGCTGGTCCACGCGCTCGCCCGCCCGGCGCGCCGGCGGTGGGCGGCGTACGCCGGGGTGGCGCTGACCGCCTGTCTGCTGCACGAGTTCGCGGTGCTGACCCTGCTGGCCCACGGCGTGACGGTGGTGTGTTCGACGGTGGACCGGCGGGTCGTCAGGGCGTGGGGCACCGCGGCGTGCGCGGTGGGCGCCGGGCTGCTGCCGCTCGCGGTCTTCAGTACGACGCAGTCGGCGCAGGTCGACTGGATCGGCGCCCCCGGCGCGCGGCATGTCCTGGGCTTCGCGGCGGTGACGGCGGTGGGCGTGGCGTGCGCCCGTACGGCGCGGTGTGGCCCCGGGGCGCCCGCCGGCCCGTGCGGCGCCGTCGCACCGGTCGCGTCGGGCGCCGCCCCGCCGGTCCTGCCACCGCCGCTGCCGCTCCCCCGGCCGGCGGCGCTCGCGCTGCCCCTGCTGATCCTGCCGACCGCGCTGCTGATGGCGCTCACCCCGCTGCGGCCGTTCTACGTCGAGCGTTACGTCCTCTCGTACACCCTCGGTCTCGCGCTGCTCCTGGGCGCGGCGCTCGACCGGTCCCGGGGGCGGGGCGTCGGCGCGGGCACGGCCCGCCGCCGGGCGGTGGCCGTGGTCGCGGTGGCGGCGGCGCTCGCCGCGCTGTGGCCGGTGGGCACGTATCTGCGGACCCCGCAGAGCCGTCAGAACGACGCCACCGCGGTGGCCCGCGCCGTACGGGAGTCGGCGCGGCCGGGCGACGGCCTGCTCTTCCTGCCGGCGCGGCGCCGGGTGTGGACGCTCGCGCGGCCCGGTGACTTCCGGGGGCTGACGGATCTCGCCCTCGACCGCTCGCCCGTCGCCTCGGACACCCTGCACGGCACGGAGCTGCCGGCGGCGCGGGTGCGCGAGCGGATGCTGGGCGCACGGCGGATCGTGGCCGTCCACGACCTGCCGGGGCAGCCGCTGGAGCCGGCCGGCGGGGAGGCGGTGAAACGCGCGGTGCTGCGCGCGTACTTCGAGGAGTGCGGCGGCCGGACCGTGACCCGGGCCCGGATCACGGTCCACGCCCGGCCCGGCCACTGCTGAGCTTCAGGTGAACTCGTGGGCGGGGTGCGCTCCGTGCTCCGTCGTCGCGGCGTGGGACAAGGGAGATCTCTTCCGTGTACGGGCCGGGCTGGACGGGACAGAACAACTGATCGGTAATGTTAGGCTCACCTTACTTTACGGGTTCAGTGGCATCCGCGGCGCGGCCGGCCGCGCCGGGAACGGCACAGTGGGGGCGGGACAGATGCACGGTGGGACGCTGCGCGCGAAGGCCCACGAGGCGTGAGCGCGCGCTCCGGCACGGAGACCGGGCCCCGCTCCCCCGAGGGGCCCGCCGGGTCCGCGAACCGGTCCCGGCGCGTACCGGTGCCCGCAGGAGCGGCGGGCCCCGGTACGCGCCGGGGCCGTCCGCTGCTCGGGGCGGGGCTGCTGGTGGCCCTCGGCCTCCTGGTGGCGGCGGTCTGGGCGAGCCTCGCGTTCGGCTCCGGCGAGGCGGCGACCGGCGATGTGCTGCGGGCCCTGTTCGACCGGGATCTCTCCGACAAGGGGCAGCTCATCGTCCTGGAGGAGCGCGTTCCGCGTACGGCCGCCGGGCTGATGACGGGCGCCGCGCTGGGGCTCGCCGGAGCGGTCATGCAGGGCGTGGCCCGCAACCCGCTGGCCGATCCGGGCATCCTCGGTGTCAACGCCGGTGCCTCGGTGGCCGTGGTGACCGCGATCGGCCTGCTGGGCCTCGGCTCCCCCTCCGACTACATCTGGTTCGCGCTCCTGGGCGCGTTCGCCGCGACCGTACTGGTCTACGGCGTCGGCTCGCTGGGCCGGGACGGTGCCACACCGGTGAAGCTGGCGCTGGCCGGGGCCGCCACCACGGCCGTCCTCGGGTCGGTGACCACCGCCATCATGCTGACGGACCGGCAGGTCTTCGACCGGTTCCGGTTCTGGAAGGTCGGTTCGCTCGCCGGGCGGGACGCCACCCTGCTGTGGCAGGCCCTGCCCTTCATCGCGGTGGGCGTGGTGCTGGCGCTGGCGCTGGGGCCGCAGCTCAACGCCCTGTCGCTGGGGGACGATCTCGCGCGGGCGCTGGGCCAGCGGGTGGGCGCGGCGCGGCTGGTGTCGGCGGCGACGGTGATGCTGCTGTGCGGGGCGGCCACCGCGGTCGCCGGGCCCATCGGCTTCGTCGGCCTGGTCGTACCGCACGCGGCCCGGATGTTCACCGGCCCCGACTACCGCTGGATCCTGCCGTACAGCGCGCTGCTGGCGCCGGTGCTGATCCTGGTCTCCGACATCGCGGGGCGGCTGATCGCCCGGCCCGGTGAGGTGCAGGTGGGGATCGTGACCGCGGTCGTCGGGGCCGTGCCCTTCGTGATCCTGGTGCGCCGTCGTCGTCCGGTGGAGCTGTGAACGGCCTGACGGCTGGAACCGCCGGGCACCCGGACCCGCGGCTGGCCGCCGCCGTGGCGGACGTCGTACGGGCCCGGCGCGCCGGACGGACTCGTACCGTCGCGGTCTGCGGGGCCCTGACCGGCGCCGTACTGGCCGCGTTCTGCGTGTCGCTGACCTTCGGCGACCTGTACGTACCGCTGGGCGATGTGGTCGCGACACTCGCGGGCGGCGGCGACGGCGGCTCCCGGTTCGTCATCCTCGACCTGCGGCTGCCGCGCGCGCTGATCGGCCTGCTGGTCGGCGCGGCGTTCGGGCTCTCCGGCGCGGTGTTCCAGACGCTGCTGCGCAATCCGCTGGCCAGTCCCGATGTGATCGGGATCAGTTCGGGGGCGGGCGCGGCCGGGGTGCTGGCCGCGGTGGGCTTCGGAGCCAGTGGTTTCGTGCTCTCCGCCTGCGCGCTGCTGGGCGCGGTGGCGGCCGCGACGGCGATCTACGCGCTCGCGTGGCGCGACGGCGTCGCCGGATACCGGCTCGTGCTGGTCGGCATCGGGATCGGTGCCGCGCTGTCCAGCATGATCTCGCACCTCCTGACCAGTTCGGACGTGGCGGACGCGCAGAACGCCCTCGCCTGGCTGACCGGCAGCCTCAACGGCCGCTCCTGGGAGCAGCTCCGGCCGCTCGTCGTGGCCCTGGCCCTCCTCGTGCCGCCGACGTTTCTGGCGGCGCGGTCCCTCGGGACCCTCCAACTGGGCGACGACATGGCGGTGGGGCTCGGCACCCGGGTGGAGCGCGCCCGGCTGGCGCTGCTCGCCTGCGCGGTGGCGCTGGCCGGGGTGGCGACGGCCGCGGCGGGCCCGGTGGCGTTCGTGGCCTTCGTCTCCGCGCCGATCGCCCGCCGGCTGGTGCCACGCCAGGGCGCGGCGCTGCTGCCCGCCGCCCTGACCGGGGCGCTGATCGTCCTGGTCGCGGACTTCGCCGCACAACACCTGCTGGACTCCGTCCAGTTCCCGGTGGGTGTGGTGACGGGGGTGATCGGCGCGCCCTATCTGCTGTGGCTCCTGGCCCGTGCCAACCGCGCGGGCAGGGGCGGCTAGGGCGTGTGACAGGAAACCCCGCGAAAGAGCCGGGCCTGCTCCGAACAACAAGCCCCGAGTGACATGAGGGAAGGATCTGCACATGAGTGCGGAGCACACACTCCAGGCGCGGGACGTCCGCCTCGGCTACGACGGGCGTGAGGTCGTCGCCGGGCTGAGCGTCGGCATACCGCCGGGCCGGATCACGATGATCGTCGGGCCGAACGCCTGCGGGAAGTCGACGCTGCTGCGCTCGATGGCCCGGCTGCTGACGCCCACCGAGGGGAGTGTGCTGCTCGACGGGCGGGACATCCGGGCGATGCCCACCAAGGAGGTCGCCGCGGTGCTGGGGATCCTGCCGCAGAGCCCGGTGGCGCCCGACGGCATCACAGTGAGCGATCTGGTGGGCCGGGGACGCTATCCGCACCAGGGGTGGTTCCGGCGCTGGACCGCGGAGGACGACGCGGCGGTGGCGCGGGCGCTGCTGGCGACGGACGTGCTGGAGCTGGCGGAGCGGCCGGTGGACGAGCTCTCCGGCGGTCAGCGGCAGCGGGTGTGGATCGCCATGGCGCTGTCGCAGCGTACGGACATCCTGCTGCTGGACGAGCCGACGACCTTCCTCGACATCAGCCACCAGCTCGACGTACTGGATCTGCTCACCGATCTGAACCGGACGTACGGCTCGACGATCGTGGTGGTGCTGCACGACCTCAATCTGGCCTGCCGGTACGCCGATCATCTCGTCGCCATGAAGGACGGGCGGATCGTGGCGGAGGGGGCGCCCAAGGAGATCGTGTCGGCGTCCCTCGTCACCGAGGTGTTCGGGATGCGCTGTTCCGTCACCGAGGATCCCGCCTCGCTGACGCCGATGATCGTGCCGATGGGCCGTCACCACATCGCCGGGCGGACGGTGCCCGCCGGGGACCGGGCCCCGGCCACTGCGGAGTGATCTAAGGTTAGGCTAACCTAATTTCATGTCACGTAAAAGGAATCTTCGCGCTGCCCTGTGGGGCGTTCTCACCGCGCTCTTCGTCGGGCTGCTGACCGCCTGCGGCTCGTCCTCGTCCTCGTCCGACGACGCCTCCGCCGGCTCCTCCGCCGCCAAGGACGACGGTGCCTTCCCCGCCAAGGTCGCGACCAAGTTCGGCGAGGTCACCGTCGACGAACGCCCCCAGCGCGTCGTGGCGCTGGGCTGGGGCGACGCCGAGGCCGCCCTGGCGCTCGGCGCCCAGCCCGTCGGGGCCAGCGACTGGCTGGCGTTCGGCGGCGACGGGGTCGGCCCCTGGGCGAAGGGGCTCTACCGGAAGAGCCCGCAGATCATCGGCACGCTTGAACCGCAGTTCGAGAAGATCGCGGCGCTCCGGCCCGATCTCATCCTGGACACCAAGTCCAGCGGGGACCAGGAGCGTTACGACACCCTCAGCAAGATCGCCCCGACCATCGGGGTGCCGAAGGGCGGCGACCAGTACAAGATCTCCTGGAGCAAGCAGACCGAGATGATCTCCGCCGCGCTGGGCATCCCCGAGAAGGGCGAGCGGCTCATCGCGGAGACGGAGCGGAAGTTCCAGGACTCCGCCGCCGCCCACCCCGAGTTCAAGGGCAGGACGATCGCCCTCGGCTCCCGGACGGCCGACGCGTTCGGCGCGTACGTCCACGGCACCGGCCGCGTCGACTTCGTCGAACGCCTCGGTTTCCGCAACAGCCCGGCCGTCGAGGCCAAGGCCGGCGCGTCGTTCTCGGTACCCGTCAGCCGCGAGAACCTCGAACTGCTGGACGCCGATCTGACGGTGATGGCGCCCATCGGCGTGGATGCGAGAAAGATCACCGATGACCCGCTCTATCAGGCCGTTCCCTCCGTCAAGGCGGGCCGTTCCGTGGTGTTCGACGACGACACGCTCAGCAACGCGTTCGCGACGGACTCGGTGCTCTCGGTGGCGTACGCGCTGGAAAAGGTCGTCCCGCTGTTCGCCGCACCGCTGAAGCAGGAACCTCTCCTCCCTCAGTAGCAACCTCTCCTCCCGTCCTGCCGTCTTCCTCCAAATGGCCGCGCTTTCTGAGAATCGCATGAACAACCGCGTGGGCGTTCACTTTCCGGGCACGGGCACGGGATGGACAGCACACCTACCGAGACAGCGACGCGCACAGGCCGAGGGGACGGAGCCGCCGAGGAACAGAAGCCGCACAGACCGGGTGGGCCCGGAGGGCACACGCGGGAACTGCCCCGGCACACCGGTCACGACGGTGCGCCGGGGCTCGCTCTGGGTCTCATCCCGGTACGCGTCGACGGCCGGCCCGACCGGGGAGCGCGCGGCTTCCCGGGAACGCTGCGCCGGGGCGGCCGGGTGCGCGGCGTGGACGGGCTGCGGGCGCTGGCCGTGGTGCTGGTCATGGTGTACCACCTCGAACCCGACCTGCTGCCCGGCGGCGCACTCGGGGTGGACGTCTTCTTCACCATCAGCGGCTTCGTCATCACCCGCCTGCTGCTCGCCGAGTTCGCCAGGACCGGCGACGTCGCGATGCGGTCGTTCTACTGGCGGCGCTGGCTGCGGCTGGTCCCGGCGTTGCTCGCGGTCTGCGCGTTCTGCGCCGTACTGGTGTTCACCACCCGGCTGCCCTCGTTCGACGGTGCGTGGCCCGCCGTCGTCCTGGCCGCCACCTTCCTCGTCAACATCGTCAGGGCCTCCCAGCCCGGCGTCTACTCCAGCGACACCTCCCTTCTGTCGCACACCTGGTCGCTCGGCGTCGAGGAGCAGTTCTACTTCGTCTGGCCGCCGCTCCTGCTGCTGCTCCTGCGCCGGTTCCGGGCGCGTACGGTGCTGATCTGCACCGCCGTGGTGTGTCTGCTGCCGCTGGTGTGGCGCCTTGTGCTGTGGGACCCGGATGCCGCGCACCGTATCTACAACGGCATGGACACCCGCGCCGACCAGCTCCTGGCCGGCGCGCTGTTGGCCGTGGTGGTGGCCCGGCTGCCCACGGACGATCCCCGGCTCGCGGCGCTGGGGCGGTGGGCCGGACGGCTCGCCTGGCCCGCGCTGGCGCTGCTCGCCCTGATCGTCTGGCAGGTGCCGATGACGGGCGAGTCCGCCTGGACCGTGCCGTGGTACACCGTCGGGTTCCTGGTGACGGCCGTCCTGTCGGCGACACTCGTCGCGGCGCTGGAGCTGTGTCCCGACAGCCGGCTGGCCCGGTCGCTCTCCCTGGCCCCGCTGGTGTGGACCGGGCGGAACCTCAGTTACGGCCTCTACCTGTGGCACTATCCGCTGTCCTGGCTCATGTCGGACCTGGGGCTCGACACCTGGCAGGGGCCCGCCACGGTGGCCGCCAGTTTCGTGGCCGCGTACGCCTCGTACCGGCTCCTCGAACGGCCGCTCACCCGCCGCGGAAGAAAATAACCCGTCTCGTCCGGGCCGGACACACCGTCGGGCCCGGGCGGGCCGAGGTCGGGCCCGGGCGGGTCAGGCCGCCGTGGTCAGGGCCCGGATCCCGTGGAGATGGGTCACCACGTCCCGCAGGGAACGGCACCGGCTCGGGACCGGCGGCAGGGCCGCGGCGGCCGGCGGGCGGCCCTCCTCCAGCGCGTCGGCCGTCGCGGCCAGCGCCCGGATGACGTCCCGCGCCTCGGCGGCCGACGGCAGCGGGACGCCCTGTTCGACCCGTACGGCACAGGCGGTCGCCGCCTCGACGATCCGCTCCGCGCGCGCCACCACCGCCGCCCAGTCGTGGCGGTGGGTACGGTGCGGCCCCGGCAGCTCCGCGGCGGCCGTCTCCGCCGCGGCCCGTGCCTCCGCGAGCGCGCGGTAGGCGGCGTGCCGCAGCGCGATGCCGGCGGCGTCGCCGCCGCGCGGCGGGACCGGTGTCCCCGCTCCGTGCGGGGCCCGCGGAGTGCCCGGCGCGCCGCCGTCGGACGGTGTGTCCAGTACGTGGCGCAGGTACCGCTCCGTGCAGCGCAGCGCGACCGCGAAGCGGTGACCGACCCGTACCCGGGGATCGGTGAGGTGCGGAAGGTGCCCGACGAGCAGCACGATGGCGCAGGCGAGCCCGGTGTCCAGCAGCCGCGCGGCGGTCGCCTCGGTGTCCCCGGCCGCGTACAGGAACGCCAGGACGAGCAGGGTGACGACCGCGGTCTGGAAGCCGAAGTGCCGGGTGGCCACCGGGATCAGCGCCCCGCCCGCCACCACCACGCCGAGCACCCACCAGGGTCCGCCGAGGCCCGTGGCCACCGCCGTGACCAGGGTGAAGACCAGCACCCCCGCCGCCGTGCCCACGACGCGGTTCACCACCCGGGAGAAGAGCGGGCCCAGGTCGGGCTTGACGAGGAAGGCGGCCGTGGCGGGCAGCCAGTACCAGTGCGTCTGGTGGAGGCTCAGGGCGACGGCGGCGCTCACGGCGACGCACAGCGCCACCCGCAGCCCGTTCTCCCGGCGCGCCGGGGCGAACACCCGGCCCGGCCGCCGGAGAACGGCGCGCGGAGCGCGGGGCCGGGTGACGGCGATCCCGTACGGCAGGGGCCTCCCCTCCGGTTCCGTACGGTCGAAGGCGACCGCGGCGTCCAGCAGCGCGCGGTCGAACGCGCCGCGCTGGACCGTGTCGGAGGCCGGGCTCGGCAGGGCGCCGGGCGCCGCGTCCGCGCGGACGGCCGCGGCCAGCCTGCGGGGCCCCTCCGCCACCTGGCGGGGCAGCGGCCTGCCCTCCCAGAGCAGCGCTATCCCGGCCTCGCACAGCGCCGTCGCCGCGCCGAAGCGGGTGACGATCCGGTGGACGGCGGCCGGGCCACCGCCGCGCGCCCCGGCCGGCCGGGACAGCAGCCGCATCAGGCGCACCGACTCGTCCGCGCGCTGCTGGGCGGCGGTCAGCCGGCGCCGGGCGGCCCCGGCGTCCGGCCCGCCCACGGCGCGCAGCGCGTCGGCGAGCGCGTCGAAGACGGCGGCGACGGCCTCCCGTTCCCCGTCCCACCGGGCCCCGCGGCGCAGGCCGGGAGCGCGCAGCAGGAACCGGAGCAGCAGCAGCCAGGCGGCGCCACCGAGGTAGCAGGACGCGTTGAGCCAGGCGGGGCCCGCCAGGGGCATCCCGGCTCCGATGGACGCGGTGACGAGCAGTTGCGTCGCCGCGGCCGACCACACCGGACCGGCGACGCTCAGCGCCCCGGAGAGCCAGCCCACCACGAAGAGGGCAGGCACGGCGGCCCACCGGCCGCCGGTGTCCGCGAGCAGGCCGCCGCACAGCAGCCCGAAGGCACCGGCGACGGCGGGCAGGCCGATGTGCACGACACCGGTACGGCGGGTGCCGGGGCGGTCGTTGACGCCGGCGAGCATCGCGCCGAGCCCGGCGAGCACGGCGGGGCCGGGACCGCCGGTCAGCACACCGAGCGCGAGCAGCGGGCCGGCGCCGAGCGCGCCGCGGATCACGGCGGCCCGGGGGATGGGTCCCGAGTGCCAGCCCAGCGGGTGGCTGAGCCAGGCGGGCACGGCGGAACGGCGGGCGGAACGCGCGCGGCGTGGGAGGGAGGCGGTCACGAGTCTCCTGGGACAACCGGTCGGGGGGCGAACGGACCGGCGGGCAGCGGTGACCGCACCTCTCCGACCGTAACAGCACACCTGGCCTTTCGAGTCGCCGTTCCGTTACGGGCAGATGTCCTTCCGTACGGGATACCTGCCACCACAGCGCGCCACACACCTCTCACGGGTCCCACCACCGGGGCGCTCACCTGCGGCCCGCCCCCGTCGCCCCAATGTGTTGATTCCGCTAACTGACGTATTTACAGGGCGAGTTCGGGCCGTCCGTAAGGATGAGCGGCAGCAGTTCACACGTTCTCACCACAACACGACACACCGCAGGGCCTAGGCTTCACCCCAGAGGCGGCCGACGGGGGCAACGGCGGCGGCCAGAACGAGAGGGCGACACCATGACAACCACACCCACCACACCGGGCAGCATCGAGGCGACCACGGCGCTTCTCCGCTCGGAACTCCCGCAGTTGGAATCACACCAGCAGACGCTGGAGAAGGAACTGGCCACGGTCACCGAGCGGCTGGAGTCGGTGCGTACCGCACTGGGCGCGCTCCAGGCGCTCTCCCCCGCGCCGGAGGCCGCCGAAGCGCTGCCGCCGGTGGCCGCGCCCGCGGTGCCGGAGCAGCGGGCGGTGACACCGGAGCCCGTGGCGGAGGAGGCACCGGCCGAGGAGGCGCCCGCCGCGACGGCCCCGGCGCCCGCACGCGGAAAGGCGCGCGCGACCGCCAAGGCCACGAAGGCGGCGGCCGGTTCCGAGGCCGACGCGGAGGCTCCGGCCGGGACCAAGGCGGAGACGCCGGCCAAGGCGCCGAAGGAGACCAAGCGCCGCCCGGCGAAGAAGACGCCGCCGGCCAAGTCCGCGAAGAGCGCCGCGAAGAAGGCGGCTCCCGTCGCCGGCGATCAGCAGGGCGCCGGGCTGACGGACCAGATCCTCGCCATCCTCGCCGCGGCGGGCGGCGACCCGGTCCGGGCCCGTGACGTGGCGGCGCAGCTGGGGCGCGACGGTACGCCCGGCAGCATCAACGCGGTACGGAGCACCCTCGACCGGCTGGTCGGCACCTCGCGGGCGCACCGCGCCGGGCGCGGTCTGTACCAGGCGTCCGGCAGCTGACGGTCGTCGCCGCATCCGGTGTCCGTGCCGCCCGCGCCCCTGGACGGACCGGCGGTGGCCGTGGCCACCGCCGGTCCGCACCGGGCGCGGCTCAGGCGACGGACGCCAGATGCTCCCGCAGGGCCGCGGTCACCGCGGGCGCCTGCGGGCCGAGGTAGAAGTGCCCGCCGGGAAACACCTTCAGGTCGAAGGCTCCCGTGGTGTGCTGACGCCACTCCTCGGCTTCCTCCACCGAGGTCTTGGGATCGCTGTCGCCGGTGAACGCGGAGATCGGAGCACGGAGCGTGGCACCCGGTTCGCACCGGTATGTCTCGATGGCCTCGTAGTCACTGCGCAGGGCCGGCAGGATCATCCGGAGGATGTCCTCGTCACCGAGGAGCGCCGCGTCCGTCCCCGACATCGACTTCAGCTCGGCGACGATCCCGTCGTCGCCGCGCAGGTGCACGTTCTCGTCCCGGACGCGCGACGGGGCGCGCCGCCCCGAGGCGAAGACGCGGGAGAGCTCACCGCCGTCGGCCTCGAAGCGCCGTGCCACCTCGAAGGCGAGGACGGCGCCCATGCTGTGCCCGAAGAACGTCGTCGGCCTGGCGCCGAGCCGCCCGCGGACCGCGGCGTAGATACGGTCGGCCATCACCCCGATGTCACGGGGGCCGGCCTCCTCGCGCCGGTCCTGGCGTCCCGGGTACTGCACCGCGAACACCTCCGCCACGGAGGAGAGTTGTGCGGAGAGAGGGAAGTAGAAGGAGGCCGAGCCGCCCGCGTGGGGGAAACAGAGGAGCTGGCCGCGGCTGCGCGGCGCCGGATGGAAGCACCGGACCCAGCGGCTCGCTTCGGTGGACGTCGCCATCGTTTCGCATCCTCCTGAAATCCGGGTACGGACCGAGGAATCCGGGCCGCCGACGGGCGGGACCGGAGGCCGGCTCCACTCTACTGCGGCGGTGCGCCGCACGTCCGCGCAATCGTCAGGGCCTGAGATCGCGCACACGCGGGCGGACTTCCCCCGGAACGCCCCTGATCCACTCCCTGTCGCGGCCCCGGAGCCGTAATCTCGCAGGGGGAACACCGGTGCCCGGACCGGTGTTCGAGCCCGATCCAGAAGGACGGTACCGTGCCCGACGGAAAACTCCTGGCGGTCAGCGATCTGCACATCGCGTACGAGGACAACCGCGCGCTGGTCGAGGGGATGCGCCCGGACTCCGACGAGGACTGGCTGATCGTCGCGGGCGACGTCGCCGAGAAGTACGCCGATGTCGCCTGGGCCCTGCGCCTGCTCAGCGAGCGGTTCGCCAAGGTGGTGTGGGCGCCCGGCAACCACGAGTTGTGGACGCACCCGAAGGACCCGTGCGATCTGCGCGGCGAGAAGCGCTATCTGCATCTGGTGGAGCTGTGCCGGGAGTTGGGCGTCGCCACCCCCGAGGACCCGTATCCGGTGTGGCGCGGTGCGGGCGAACCGGTCGCGGTCGCACCGCTGTTCGTGCTCTACGACTACTCGTTCCGGGCCCCCGGCGCCACCACGACGGAGGAGTCGCTGCGCGTGGCCCACGACGCGGGCATCGTCTGCACCGACGAGTACTTCCTCCACCCCGACCCCTATCCGGGCAGGGACGCGTGGTGCCGGGCACGGGTCGAGGAGACCGAGCGGCGGCTGTCCGCCGTCGATCCCGGACTGCGTACGGTCCTGGTCAACCACTTCCCGCTGGTACGGCACCCCACCCTCATCCTGCACCACCCCGAGTTCGCGCAGTGGTGCGGCACGGAGCGGACCGCGGACTGGCACACCCGGTTCCGCGCCGCCTCCGTCGTCTACGGACATCTGCACATCCCCCGCGTCACCTGGCACGACGGGGTGCGCTTCGAGGAGGTCTCGATCGGCTATCCGCGCGAGTGGGGCAAACGGCCGCCGAGGACACCGCTGCGGGAGATCCTGCCCGTACCCGACGACCGGAGCGCCTGGTGATCGAGGCGATCCTGCCCGCCGCGGTCGCCTGCGAGGCGGCCTACGACGACCCCGCCCCCGGGCCCGGCGAACTGCTGTACGCGCAGGAGCGCGAGCGGATCGCCAAGGCCGTGCCCAAGCGGCAACGGGAGTTCACGACCGTACGGCTGCTGGCCCGCCGCGCGCTCCTGCGGCTCGGGCAGCCACCCGTCCCCCTGCTGCCGAGCCCCCGGGGCGCGCCGGGCTGGCCCGACGGGATCGTCGGCAGCATGACGCACTGCGACGGGTACCGCGCCGCCGTCGTGGCACGGGCGGACGGGACGGCGTCGGTGGGGATCGACGCGGAGCCGGACGCGCCGCTGCCGGAGGGCGTGCTGGACGTCGTCGGGCTGCCCGGCGAGACCGAGCAGGTCATGTCCCTGGCGGAGCGGCACCCGGGGACGAGCTGGGACCGGCTGCTCTTCAGCGCCAAGGAGAGCGTCTTCAAGGTCTGGTACCCGCTGACCGGGACCGAACTGGACTTCTCCGAGGCGCGGATCGACATCGACCCGGTCGAACGGACCTTCCGCGCGGAGCTGCTGGTGCCGGGACCGCTGGTCGGCGGCCGGCGCGTCGACGCCTTTCCCGGCCGCTGGACCGCGGGACGCGGCCTGGTGGCCACCGCGATCCATCTCCCGGCGCCACGGGAGCCCCTCGCCTGACGGGACGCGGACCGGCCTCCCGGACGGTGCGGCACGAAAGCGCCGCACCGTCCGGCATGTCCCGTTGAGATGAAGATCGCCTCATCCTATGGTTGCCACCGGCAACGGACATGCGGCACGGACCGGAGGAAGCAGCGTGGACGCGATGCGGCGACGGAATCCCGGCGAGCGGACAGCCGGGTAGTACGCGGTGAACTCCCACTCCTTCCACGGCGGCATATCCCGCTGATTCCTCCGCCCCGCCCTTCCCGGGCGCGACTGTCGCATCAGCCATGTGGAGTGGGATGACCATGCTTCAGGTTTCCATCGTCGTACCGTGTTTCAACGAGAGCGAAGTCCTCGGTTCCTTTCACAGCGCGCTGCTCGCCGCCCTCGAACCGACCGGGCAGACCTTCGAGATCTGCTACGTGGACGACGGCAGCACCGACGGGACCCGGCTTCTGCTGAGCGGACTGGCCGGTGCCGATCCGCGGGTCCGCTACAACTCCTTCAGCCGCAACTTCGGCAAGGAGGCCGCCATGCTCGCGGGGCTGCGGATGTCCCGCGGCGACGCGGTGGTCCTGATGGACGCCGACCTCCAGCACCCGCCCGACCTCGTGCCCCGCATGCTGGAACTGCACCGGCACGGCTACGACCAGGTCGTCGCGCAGCGCGACCGCGCGGGCGAGGGCGCCGTGCGCACCGCGCTCAGCCTCGCCTACTACCGGCTGGTGCGCCGCTGCATGGAGGTCGAAGTCGTCGACGGGGCCGGGGACTTCCGGCTGCTCTCGCGCCGCGCGGTGGAGAGTGTGCTCTCGCTGCCCGAGTCCAACCGGTTCTCCAAGGGAATCTTCTCGTGGATCGGTTTCGACACGGCGAGCTTCACCTACCGGAACGTACGGCGAGCCGCGGGAACCTCGAAGTGGGGCGGCCGGAACCTGCTCAACTACGGGATCGACGGGCTGCTCTCCTTCAACAGCCGCCCGCTGCGCCTCGCGATCCACACCGGACTGTGGCTCTTCCTCTCCGCGCTGGGATACGCCCTGTGGATCATCGGGAACGTGGCGCTGAACGGTGTGGACGCGCCCGGCTACACCACTTTGATCACCGCCGTCGTGGCGCTCAGCGGGATCCAGCTCGCGACGCTCGGCATCGTCGGCGAATACGTGGGCCGCATCTATCACGAGGCGAAGCACCGCCCGCACTACATCGTCCGCGAGACGGAACAGTCCCGTACCGGACCGAGGAACACCGGTCCGAGGAACAGGGCCGCCCTGTAGCCGGCCGGAGCCGTCCCCGCCTTCCTTCCAGTCCTCAGCCCTCAGCTCTCAGTCCCCAGCCCTCAGCTCCGAAAGGCGGTGGTGCGCATGGCCACGGGCGCGTCGAGCGTCACCCTCCCCGGCGAGCCGGCCGGGCGATCCGCTCCCGGGACCGTTCCCGTCCCCGCCCCGGAGACCGGGAAGAGGCGGTCCGCGCGCGGGTGGGCGGCGTACGGACCGCCCGCCCTCGCGGCGCTGCCCCTCGGTCTGCTGGCGATGGCGGCCTGGCTCGGCCGCCATGTGCGCCCCAGCGCGGACGACTGGTGCTTCCTGCCCGAGGTGCGCGACCACGGCATCACGGGGCTGATCGGGAAGTTCTACGGCACGGACAACGGCCGGCTCGGCAACGGACTGCTGGTCGGGCTGTACGCGAAGCCCGGTGTGGCGGGACACCAGTGGTTCGCCGCGGTCAGCGCCGTCGTCATGCTGGCGCTCCTGTGGGGAGCGGTCCGTACGCTGCTGGGTCTGACCGGGCGTACGGCGCCGCGCGGTGTCCCGCTGCTCGTGGCCGCCATGACGGCCGTGGTCTTCCTCTTCCCGACGCTCAACATCTACAAGACCTTCTACTGGCCCGCCTCGTCGGTCTCGCACACCGTCGCGCCCGTGCTGGCCTGCGCGGCGGTGATCCCCCTCGCGTGGGCGCGCTCGCGCCGGGGCCGGCGCGCCGCCCTGGCGGCCGTGTTCGCCGTCGGCTGCTTCCTCGGCACGCTCTCCGAGGAGACCTCGGCCGTCGCCGCGGTGGCGCTGGCGGCCGGATTGCTGGCGCACCGCGGGCTCTTCGTCCCGCGCGTACGCCGGTACGCGCGGGCCTGGTGCCTGACCGGGCTCGCGGGCGTGGTGACCGGCCTGCTCGTCCTGG
This sequence comes from Streptomyces sp. NPDC088124, assembly GCF_040685895.1. Taxonomy (NCBI): domain Bacteria; kingdom Bacillati; phylum Actinomycetota; class Actinomycetes; order Kitasatosporales; family Streptomycetaceae; genus Streptomyces; species Streptomyces sp. NPDC088124. Next base: position 106,176 of record NZ_JBFBJB010000032.1, read on the forward strand.
TCACCTCCCCGGGATCGCGGCAGCGCCGGGAGCGCTACGGGGCCCGGACCGGTGACCTGTTCGCGCCCGACTCGCTGGCCGAGTCGCTGGGCGGCTTCCTGGACATCCTGGGCACGGTCCTGACGACCTGGCAGTACGTGGGTGCCGTCGCCGCCGGTCTGCTCCTCGGGCTGCTCGTCCGGGACCGGGGCGCGCGCCCGTCGGTGCTGGGGCCCTGCCGCCCCGCCTTCCTGCTGGCCGGCGGGGCCCTGACGCTCGTCGTCGCCGGCTATCTCTGCACGGTCCTCACCTATCCGCTCTTCGGCGACGGTGTGGCCCGCGCGACGCGGACCTGGAACGACTACCTCCTGCTGTACGTGGTGCTGCTGACGGGCGCCGGCGCCCTGCTGGGGCGCGCGCTCCGGCGCGCCGGGTGGCGTACCGGCGCCGCGACGGCGGTCGGCGCGGCGGTGTGCGCCGCGTGCTGCGCCGGACTCGCCGTCCCCGTCGGCGATCTGGGCCAGGAGATGCGCGTACGGGCGGAGCGGTGGGACCACCAGGACCGGTGGCTGCGCGAGCGGGCGGCGCGGGGCGCGCGGGTGCTGCCGTACCACCCCCTGCCGATCAGCGGGATGGGCGAACCGTTCGGCGACCACGGGCACCGGCCCTGGCCCGCCCGGTGTGTCGCCGCGTACCACGGGCTGGCGCGGGTCACGTTCGCGCCGGAGGGAGTGCCGTGACGGCGGCACGGCCGCGCGGCGAAGGACCGCCCCGTGGACGGCCGTTCGCGTAGTAGAGTCGGCGCCCATGTCGAAGCCTGATCATCTGCTTGTTGACATCGCCACCACCGTGGAGTCCGAGCAAAGCAATCAGATGTCCCTCACCGTGGTCGTCCAGGGGGCCGTCATCACGGGCCGCCTGGCACCCGAAACCGTCTGGCGGGAGCGCGTCGCGGAGGTCCTGAAGGACTCCGAGCGCCTGGGCCCGTTCGCCGCCGTCTTCGAAGCGCCCGGCCGGAACACCCGCCCGCGTCCGCGCGACGAACCCCCCACCCACCTGCACTTCCATGTCGCCCGGATCCTCCAGGGCACGCTGGGCATCCCCGAGACCGGCGGCATGTACCGCATCGCCGTCAAGGACGTCAGCGCCTGGACCGTGGGGGACGTCAGCTACTACGACGGCTGAGAACCCGGCGGCTCCCCGGCCGTCGCGCCCGGCCGCTCCGTCCCTTCCGCACTACTTTGGAAGGCGTCATGTGCTGGAGCGCGACGGCCGATCTCGTGGCGGGCACCGCGATCACCGCGATCGGGGTGACCTGTGTGGCGCGTGCGCGCTCGCCTCGTGAACTGCCGCTCGCCGCGCTGCCGCTGATCCTGGGGGCACATCAGATCATCGAGTCCGCCGTATGGCGGGCCGGCGGCGGCTCCGGTCCCGCCACCCTGGCCTGGGCCGTCGTCGCCCTGCCCCTGCTGGCCGTCTGGGTGCCGGTCGCCGTGCTGCTCGCCGCCCCGCCCGGGGCGCGGCGCCGGTTGGCGGTCCCGGTGGCTGCCGGGCTCGGCACGGCCGGATTCCTCGCGTACGCCCTCACGCGCCGTACGGTGACCGCCGAGATCCGGGGCCACACCGTCGGATACGTGATCGACCTGCCGTATGCGGCGCCGCTCGTCGTGGGTTATCTGGTCGCCACGGTCGGCGCCCTGCTGCTCGGCGGGGACCGCTGGGTGCGGCTGCTGGGCGTGGCGGTGGCGGCCGGCGCGGGCCTCTGCGCGGCGCTGTGGCGCCTGGAGTACGTCTCCACCTGGTGCGCCCTGGCCGCGGTGGCCTCCGTCGTGCTGCTGCTGCGGGGACGGCCCCCGGCCGGGGTGGCGCGGAGGGCGAACGGCGGGAATCGGCCACCGGGGTGAACGCCCCGTGGCGGCGGCGCGTATCACTCTGCAGCACCCGTGCCCGCGCGGTGCGGCCCTCTCTGCCAGGGTTCCGTTCCGAGACCCAGAGGATCTGTCCATGAATGACCCCGTCAACACCTCCCTCCGCGCGCTGCCCGACGGGGAGGCCGAACTCCGTCTGGTGGTTCGGCTGGGATGGGAGGACGTCGCCTCGCTGGGGCAGGAGGCGAGCCGGCTGGCCGCCCAGATGAAACGTCCCGTCAGCCTGGACGAGGCCGCGAGCCACCGGCTGCGCACCCGGGCCGCCGCCGGTCACGCGAAGCCCGCACAGGACTGGCCGGTCGCCGCCCCGGCCTCCACGGTGTCGTCGCTGACGGCACGTACCGGCGAGCACGCCCGGCAGGCGATCGAGAAGATCAACGGCTCCGCCGCGGACCAGGCGGCGCAGCGTACGGCGCCTCCGGCGGTCCAGGCCGCCGTACCGGGCTCCGTACCGCCCCAGACCCAGACCTCGGCATGACGGGACCGCCGCCCACCCGATGGCGGAAGTCTCCGGGCCGAAGGGCGCCCGGGCCCGCGTGGCGGGTTTCCCGCGTGCCCCGCGCCTGATTGCCTGGCCCGGCGGGCAGCGCGGTCGCGGGCCCGGCAGTCGCGCCGGGTCCCGCCGGCGCGTATCCCGGCCCGGAGAAGAGGCACGTCATGGGGCACCCCGGTTCCGCACTTCTGGAGTGGCTGTCCGGCCGGCTCGGTCCCTGGCCGCGCCCGACCGTACCGGCTCCCGGCGGTCCGCCGGGGCCGGGCGGACCGCCCTGCTTCACCGCCGACTTCTCCTCGCCGCGGCAGTGGGTCGCCGGCCGGTCCTGGGCGTATCCGGGTGGCGGGCCGACCAATCCGGACGACGACAAGCTGGACCATCTCGTCACCGATCCGGAGTACAGCCGCACCGGTGTCTTCCGGGCGACCCGCCGCCCCGACGGCAACTGGGACGCGGGGCTGCTCACCACGGAGGGCAGCCCGGACGGCTTCATGCTGCGCACCGGGGACGTTCTGGAGACCCTGGTGAGGCTGCCCGCCGAAAGGGGCGCGTGGCCCGCGATCTGGACCTGGCGGGACGGCGGGAACGAGATCGACGTCTTCGAGTACCACCCGGACAACCCGGGTCTGCTGGAGCTGTCGAACCACGTCAGGGGCGGCGGGACCGCCTATGCCCACCCCTCGGTCCGGCCGGGCGCGTGGGTGAACCTGAAGGTCGAGTTCCGGGCGAGAACCGTGGTCTGGTGGGTCAACGGGATCCGGGCCTTCGCGGACGGCAGGGGCGTCGGCCGGGACTGGTCCGCCTCGCTGATCGTGAACCTGTCGGTCAGCGCCGGCCGCCACCACCCGGCGCCCGACCCGGACACGTCGGCCATGTCGTACCGGGTCGGCTTCCTGCGCGTCCACCGCGCCCGCCCCTGAGGCGCCGACATGCGCGGCGCCCCGCCCGGGTGAAGCATGGCTACGGGAGTGCCGAGCGCCGCTCCCGCGGACCCGCCGGAAGGGAGTGGACCAGAGCCATGCCGGCGTCACCACATGCCGTACCCGGGGCACCCTGCTGGGTGAGTCTGATGGCCCGCGACCTCCCGGCGGCCCAGGAGTTCTACGGCACGGTCCTGGGCTGGACGTTCCGCCCCACCGAGTTGGGTGACGCGTTCTCCGTGGCACTGTCGGGCGGCCGGGCCGTCGGGGGGATCGGGGCGCTGGCCCCCAGTCTGCAGGCCGCGGTCGCCTGGACCCCGTACTTCGCCGTGGACGACGCGGACGCGACCGCCGCGCGCATCCGGGAACGGGGCGCGACCGTCGCCGTCGGGCCCCTCGCCATGAGCACGGGCCGCGCCACCCTCGCCGCCGACCCGGACGGCGCCGTGTTCGGCTTCTGGGAGGGCAGGACCGTCCTGGGCTGGTCCGTGGGGCGGGGCGGCGGGCCCGCGCGGCTGGAGCTGCACACCCGGGACGCCTTCGCCGCGGCCATCTTCTACGCCCAGGTCCTCACCTGGGGCTCCGACGAGGGGCGGGGCTGCGAGGTGCACTACGAGGACGACCAGGTCCTGGTGCGCGACGGTGCGCACACGGTCGCCGCGCTGCGCGGCGGGGCCGTCGAGAGCGCCCCCGACCCGCAGATCCGGCCCCGCTGGCATGTCTACTTCCGGGTGGCCGACGTGCCCGCCGCCGCGGCGGCCGCGGCGGCGGCCGGGGGCGGCGTCGTCGCTCCCCCGGCCGTCTGCGCCTCGGGCGACGAGGCCACGCTCCGCGACCCGGACGGGGGGCTGTTCACCGTCGTGGCGTGAGACGGGCGCCCCGGGAGGCCCGACGCGGACCGTGACCGCCGGCTGCGACGCGGACCGTGGCAGCCGGCCGGCGCGGGTACGCCCTTCCGGGATGCGTCCCCGGCTGACAGACTCCTCCCGTGCGTGACTTCGACATGCTTGTCATCGGATCAGGTCCGGGTGGCCAGAAGGCTGCCATCGCCGCCGCGAAGCTCGGCCGCCGGGTCGCCGTCGTGGACCGGCCCCACATGATCGGCGGGGTGTCCCTGCACACCGGGACGGTGCCGTCCAAGACCCTGCGCGAGGCGGTGCTCTACCTCAGCGGGCTGACCCAGCGCGACCTCTACGGGCAGAGCTACCGGCTCAAGGACGAGATCACCGTCGCCGATCTGACCGCCCGCACCCAGCATGTCGTCGGCCTCGAAGTGGACGTCGTCCGCAGCCAGCTCGCCAGGAACCAGGTCACGCTGGTCTCCGGCACCGGACGCTTCATCGACGAGCACACGGTCGCCGTACGGAACGAGGCGGGCCAGGAGCGGCTGCTGACGGCGGATCATCTCGTGATCGCCACCGGTACGCGTCCGGCCCGCCCCGCGAGCGTCGAGTTCGACGACCGTACGGTCATGGACTCCGACAGCGTCCTCAGCATGGCGGAGGTGCCCCGGTCCATGGTGATCGTGGGCGCCGGGGTCATCGGACTCAACTACCGCCAAACACTAACACTCGCCCCGGTATGGGGCCCCGCGTCTGAAGGCTTCCTGGCCTCCAGGCGCAGGGCCGTCTCTGCACG
>NZ_JBFBJB010000033.1:0-105470 GCF_040685895.1 Streptomyces sp. NPDC088124
CAGGTACGAGCCCGCCTCGCGATAGGCGACGACCCCGTCCGTCGCCGGATCCGTGAAGTACCCGTTACCGGAGTTGAGCGCGAGGAAGGCGCTGGGATTGTCACCGCCCTCGCGGAGCCTTTCCAGCACGTCGAGGACTTCTTCGTCGGTCGTCACTCCGCTGAGCGTCGTCATCCCACTCCCGTCGCCTGTTGCCCGGTGCCGTGCCCCCCAGACTCTCCGTCATGTCTCTTCCATTTCCCTGAAACACCCGTCTCAGCGCCGTCTCAGCGGCGTCTCAGCACCGTCTCCGGGGATTTTCAGGTGGGCATGTGATGGTCGTAGCACCACTTGGAACTGCGAACTTTCCCGTCGTCAGATGGGAAATGGAGAGACGGAGGGACTGCGTGAGCAGCGATGTCGCGACGCCTTCGGCGTCCGGAAAAGAAGATTCCGGAACGCCCCGTTCGGAAGTCCCCACGTACCTTTCCCTCATTGACGGAAAGAACGTTCCGAGCGGGTCCTGGGTCTATGTGGTCGACTCGGACGCCCTGCTCGACGACGCCTTTTCCACGCTCGCCCTGAAGCGGAAGCTGGAGAGCGGCCGCATTCCCGCGGAGAATCTGCCGGCCACCATTGTCGGCCGGGTCGCGAGGGCGGACCGCCGGACCACGGACCTGGCGGTCGAAGCGGCGGCCGCGGCGGCACCGGACTGGGCCGCGTTCCCCCCGGAGACCCGGATCGAGCGGTTCGGCACGCTGCTGCACCGCAGGATCACCGAGCAGGCCGGGCGGATCACCGAGGTCCTCGTCCAGGAAGGGCACCCGCTCGCGCTGGCCCGCTGGCAGGTGTCCGGGATCCTGGAAGGGTTCGGCCCCCAGTCGCTCGGCTTCTACCGGAGCCAGATGCTCCAGGAATACCGGCACGGGGAGCGGGAGATCTCCGTACGCCGCCGCCCCGACGGGGTGGTCTGCCTCAACCCGCCGCAGAACGCCCCGCTCTCCAGCGCGCTGCTCGGCGTGACCTCGATCATGGCGGGCAACGCCCTCGTCGTACGGGCCCCGCGCAGCGCCCCGCTCGGCGTGATGTACGTCCTGCAGGAGGTGGTGGCCCCGGTCCTGGCGGAACTGGGCGCCCCGTCCGGCACCCTCGGCGTGGTGTGCGGCGATCCGGCCCCGATGCTGGACGCCTGGCTGGAGAGCCCGCACGTCGACGACATCATGTACTTCGGCAGCAGCGAGAACGGGATCCGCTTCCAGGAGCGCTGCATCGCGGCGGGCAAGAAGCCGATCCTCGAACTGGCCGGGAACGACGTCGTGCTGGTGTGGAAGGACGCCGATCTGGAGCTGGCGGCCGAGGCCATCACGGAGAGCTTCTACGGCTCCGGCCAGCTCTGCATGATCCCCAACCAGGTGGTGGCCCACCCGGACATCGCCGACGAGCTGGTCGCCGTGCTCGCCCGCAAGGCGGCCCGGATCAGGCCGGGACGCTCCTCCGAGGAGGGCGTCCTGCTCACCCCGGTGCTGCGCAACGAGAAGTTCTTCGCGTGCCTGCGCGACGCCGTCGACCGGGGCGCGGATGTGGTGTGCGGCGGACACGCGATCCAGGCCGACGGAGCCCGCGACACGGCCGGCATCTTCCTGGAGCCCACGGTCGTGCGGGTCCGGGGCCTGGCCGGGGCCAGGGAGGTCCAGGCGGTCCGCGAGGAGACGTTCTTCCCGCTGCTCCCGGTGATCGTGGCCGAGCCCGCCCCCGACGAGGTCCTGCTGGAGCGGTTCATCGACTTCGTCAACAGCAACGCCTACGGGCTGCGGAACTCGGCGTGGGCCCGGGACCCCGCCGTGGTCGACCGGATCGTCACCCGGATCACCCAGGGCGGGCTGCTCAAGGTGAACGACTCCCACATCGGGTTCCTGCCCTATCTGCCGTCGCACGGCGGCACGGGGCTCACCGGGGGCGTGTTCGGCGAGGCCAACTACCCGATCCTGCGCACCTCCCACATCCAGGGCGTGAGCGTCGCCACCGGCGCGCGTCCCTCCGAGGCGGTGTTCGACGCCTGGAAGGCGCTGCAGGCCGCCGCCGGCCACTGACCGCTCGCGTACCGGCCGCCACCGACCGGACCTGTAGCGCCGGCCACCGACCGCTCCCTACCGGCAGGACCTTGCCGTACCGGAGGTCCGAAGCCACCCGAACCGAACTGAGGAGGATCCATGCGCTCGTCGGAAGCCGCACGCGAGACGTGCGAAGCGTTCCTGCCCGGCCTGCTCGATCAGCTCGCCGGCACCCCGCTGGAAGAGCTGGAGGCGCCGCGGAACCCCGCGCTCGACCACTTCCGCGCGGCCGGCGGCCCCGGCCTCGTGATCCCCAAGGCCTACGGCGGGGCGGGCGCCGACCCGCTCCAGGCCCTCGCCGTCGTACGGGCCCTGGCCGCCAGGGCGCCCTCCCTGGCCATCGCCACCACAATGCACCACTTCTCGGTCGCGACCCTGTTCACCCTGGCCGAGTCCATCCAGAGCGGCGGCATGGAGTGGGCCCTGCTCGAAGGGGTCGCCGAACAGCGGCTGCTGATCGCCTCCGGCTTCGCCGAGGGGCGGCCCGGCCGGGGCATCCTCTCGCCGATGATGACGGCGGCGAAGGCCGACGGCGGTTATGTGATCAACGGCGCGAAGAAGCCATGCAGCCTGTCGCGCTCGATGGACCTGCTCACCGCGAGCGTGGCGCTGCCGGCCGACAGCGGCGAGCCGAGGATGGCGGTGCTGCTGATACCCCGGGAGACCGAGGGGATCAGCGTCCACCCGTTCTGGGGGAGCCGGACCCTCGCGGGCGCCGAGAGCGACGAGGTACGGCTCAAGGACGTCTTCGTCGACGAGCAGCTCATCATGCGCACCGAGCCGGGCGACGCCGGGAACCTCGACGACCTCCAGACGGTCGGGCTGATCTGGTTCGAACTGCTCATCTCCGCCTGCTACCTCGGCATCGTCAGCGGGCTGGTCGAGCGGGTCGTCGACGGCGGCCGGGGCAGCGACTCCGACCGCGCCCGGGTGCTCACCCGGCTGGAGACGGCCGCCCTGCTGCTGGAGGGCACCGCCCGCATGATCAGGGACGGTGACACCGGCAACAAGGACCTGGCCCGGGCGCTCGTCGCCCGGTACGCCGCCCAGGACGCGCTGGGCGACGCGCTCTGCCAGGCCGTCGAACTGCTCGGCGGTACGGCCTTCATGTCCTCCTCCGACGTGGCCTACCTGGCCGGGGCGGCCCACGGTCTCTCCTTCCACCCGCCGTCGCGGGCGAGCTTCACCCGCCCGTACCTGGACCACGTCGCCGGCGCCCCGCTGCGGCTCACCTGAGGAGGGACCATGCCACCCACATCCACCTCCACCTCGGCACCGGCGCCCGCACCGGCACCGGCATCGGCATCGGCATCGGCACCGAGGACGCCCGTGCCCGGCCGTGACGCGCTGGGCCGGCTCTACCGGTCCCGGCTGAGCAAGGGCCGGGCCACCCTCGGCGAGCTGTTCGGCGGGCACATCGAGGTGGCCTCGCAGGGCGCCTGGGTCACCACCTCCGACGGCACGTCCTTCCTGAACTGCGGGGGTTACGGGGTCTTCCTGACCGGCGCCCGCCACCCCACCGTCATCCGGCACGTCGCCGAGCAGCTGGCCACCCATCCCGTGGCCACCCGGCTCTTCCTCGAACCGCAGGCCGCGCTCGCCGCCGACGCGCTGGTGTCGGTCGCGCCGGCCGGACTGGAGCGGGTCCACTTCGCGGGCTCGGGGGCGGAGGCGGCCGAGACGGCGATCAAGATGGCCCGCACCCAGGGCCGCCACCGGCTGATCGCCACGGAGAACGGGTACCACGGCAAGACCATGGGCGCGCTCAGCCTCACCGGCAGGAGCGTCTTCCAGGACCCGTTCCGGCCGCTGCTCCCCGGAACCGCCCATGTCCCGTACGGGGACGCCGCCGCCCTCGAACCGCTGCTGGCGGCGGCCCCCGGTGAGGCGTGCGTCTTCGTCGAGCCGGTGCAGGGCGAGGCCGGGGTGGTGATCCCGCCGACGGGCTATCTGCGCGCGGTGCGTGAACTGTGCGACCGGTACGGGGCCTTCCTCGTCCTCGACGAGATCCAGACCGGTCTCGGCCGGCTCGGTTCCTGGTGGGGCGCCGACCGGGAGGGGGTCTCTCCCGACATCCTGCTGGTCGGCAAGGGGCTCAGCGGGGGTGTCGTCCCCGTGTCGGCCGTGGTCGCCACCCGGGAGGCCTTCCGCGCCTTCGACCGGGACCCGTACCTGCACACCTCCACCTTCTCGGGGGCGCCGCTGGCGATGGCCGCCGTACGCGGGTCGCTCGCGGCGCTGCACGAGGACGACCTCGTGGCCCGCTCCCGCGATCTGGGCGCCGAGATCCTGCCGGAGCTGACCCGTATCGTCCGGTCGCGCTACGGCGCCGCCGTACGCGAGGTGCGGGGCCGGGGACTGCTGCTGGGGATCGAGTTCACCGACCCGGGGCCGGCGGGCGACCTGCTCATCGAGCTGATCGCGAACGGCGTCATCGCCAACCACTCGCTCAACTCGCACCTCGTCCTGCGCTTCACCCCGCCCGCGGTACTGACCAGGGGCGACCTGGACTTCTTCTACGAGGCGGTCGACCGCGCGTGCCGCGCGCAGGGCGCCCGGTACGCACCCACAGCGGAAGGCGACACCATCCATGCGTAGCGTTCACGTGACCGTCCGTGTCCACGGCATCGACGCGGCGGCCGCGTTCGAGCGGGTCGGCGCCTTCAGCCGGTACCCGGAACTGAGCGAGGTCATCCGCTCCGTGACCTCCCGCCGGGTCTCGGACCGGGAGGAGGTCAGCGACTGGGACGTCCACTTCCGCAACGGAATTCTGAGCTGGAGCGAGACCGACCTGTTCGACCAGGAGTCGCTGACCATCGCCTTCGAGCAGACCGACGGTGACTTCGCCGAGTTCAGCGGCGCCTGGCGGCTCACCCAGGACGGTCCCGACTGCCTGGTCGCCTTCGGCGCCGAGTTCGACTTCGGCATCCCCAGCCTCGCGGGCATCCTCGACCCGGTCGCGGAGCGGGTCCTGAAGGAGACCATCGCCCGGGTCGTCATCAGCCTCTTCGGGGGCGACGCCGCCGTGGCGGGCGACGAGGCGGTCGCCCGCGCCGTCGCCGGGGCGGGACCGCGCTGATGGACGGGAAGAACCTCTTCGAGACGGAGACCACCTACCGGCTGATCCGGCTGGAGTACGGGCTCGGCCTGGTGATCGCCGCCGCCTTCTTCCTCGTCCACCTCGACGAGGTCAGATGGCTCCCGGCGATCGGGCTGTTCGTCTACATCGACCTCATCGGCTACCTCCCCGGGGCCATCGCCTACCACCGCAGCACGTCGAAGCGGATCCACCGGGGCTACTACGTCGCGTACAACGTGATGCACAGCCTGGTCACGCAGACGCTCGTGGTGCTGGCGTGGATCTGGCTGTGGGGTCCCGAGTGGGCGCTGCTGGTCGTCCCCATCCATCTGTTCGGCGACCGCGCCCTGTTCGGCAACTTCCTCAAGCCGTTCGCGCTCAGCTTCGAACCGGTCGCCCATCCCGCGTACTCCCGTTTCACGGACCAGTTGGCCACCCCGGGCCGCTGACGCGCCCACCCCGACTCACCACCCGCCTCCGGAAGGAACCTCTCATGGAAGACACCTACCAGCGTCTCGTCACCCTGCTCACCAGCACGTTCGGCCTGGACGCCGACTCCATCTCGCCGACCAGCACCCTCAGCGCCCTCGAACTCGACTCCCTCGCCCTCGTGGAGCTCTCCGTGGCGGCCCAGGAGGAGTTCGACGTGGCGATCGAGGACAGCGAGATGGGCCCGGAGTCGACCGTCGGACAGGCGGCCGGGATCATCTCCGGCAAGCTGGCGGTCGTCTGATGGGCCGGGAACCGACGACCGCCCCGGCCCGGGCCCCGTTCGACGCGGCGATCACCGGGGTCGGCATGGTCACCGCGGCCGGGGTCGGGGTGGAGCGGAGCTGGGAGCGGATCCGCGCCGGGGCCGGTACCGCGGCCTCCGACGTGCCCGCGCTGGCCGGCATACCCGCCGACTTCGCCTGCGCCGTACGGGACTTCGACCCCGGCGGGCTCATCGACCGCAAGCAGATGTGGCGGCTGGACCGCAGCAGCCAGCTCGCGCTGGTCGCCGCCCACGAGGCCGTCACCGATTCCGGCCTCGACCGGGACTCATGGGACGCCACCCGGGTCGGGGTGATCCTCGGCAACGGCATCGGCGGCGCCGCCACCTGGGAGAAGCAGCACCACGTGCTGCTGGAGAAGGGACCGCGCAAGGTCTCCCCGCTGCTCGTCCCGATGCTGTCGGCCAACATGTGCGCCGGATACGTCTCCATGATGTTCGGCGCCCAGGGCCCCAGCCTGGTGACGGCGACGGCCTGCGCCTCCGGGACGACGGCGGTGGGCATGGCGCGCGAACTGCTGCGCACCGGGGTCTGCGACGTGGTGATCACCGGGGGCACCGAGGCGCCGCTGGTCCCCTCGATGATCGTCGGGTTCAGCCAGATGCGGGCCCTGGCCGGGCGCCGCGACGACCTGTCCGCCACCTCCCGCCCCTTCGACGCCGACCGCGACGGCTTCGTACCGGCGGAGGGCGCGGCCGTACTCGTCCTGGAACGGGCGGCGGACGCGCGGGCGCGGGGCGCCACCGTCCGGGCCATGGTGAGCGGTTACGGCGCCTCCGCCGACGCGCACCACGCGACCGCCCCCGAGCCGAACGGCCGCGGCGCCGAACTCGCCCTGCGCGCCGCGCTGCGCGACGCCGGGGTCGGCCCCGGCGAGGTGGACCACGTCAACGCGCACGGCACCGCGACCGCGCTGAACGACGCCACGGAGGCCAGGACGATCCGCCGGGTGCTCGGGGACCGGCCCGCCGTCACCTCCGTCAAGGGGGTGGTGGGCCACGCCCTGGCGGCGGCCGGCGCCATCGAGGCGGTGGCCACGGCGCTCACCCTCGAAGAGGGCCGCGTCCCGCCCACCGCCAATCTGGAGAGCCTCGATCCGGAGCTGGAGATCGACGTGGTGTTCAAGGCCGGCCGTGAGCTGCGCGCGGAGGTGGCCGTCAGCAACTCCTTCGGTTTCGGCGGCCAGAACGCCGTCCTGCTCTTCACGGCGGCCTGACCGGCCGGCGCCCACCCAGACCTTGCGAACCGTGAAGGGAAACCCGAATGACCGACATGACCGACAGGATCGACAAACTGCTCAAGGCGCCGCTGGAGTTGGTGGAGAACAACTTCAAGCGGCCCGACGGGCGCGCCGGTCGGCTGATCGGCCACGTGATGACCAAGCAGCACCGTACGCTCACGGTGTGGGCGATCGAGCACATGGGGGTACGGCGCTCCGAGCGCGTCCTGGACATCGGATGCGGCGGCGGAATGGCCGTCGGACTGCTCTCGGAGCGGGCGAGTCAGGGGTTCGTCGCCGGGGTGGACTATTCGGCCGAGATGGTCCGGCAGTCCGTACGGCGCAACGTCGACGGTGTCGCGGCGGGACGGGTGGAGTTCAAGCAGGGCGACGCGGGCGAACTGCCGTACGAGGACGAGTCCTTCGACCAGGTGAGCGCCATCGAGACGTTCTACTTCTGGCCGGACCCGATGCGCGGGCTCGGCGAGGCGTACCGGGTGCTCAGGCCCGGCGGCCAGGTGTCCATCACGCTGGAGATGAGCCGGGAGGCGGCCGAGCGGCCCACGGTGAAGCAGCGTTTCCTCGGGAAGCGGTTCACGGAGCGCTCGGAGCGCGAGGGCCTGCGCATCCTCTCGGGGAACGATCTGGTGGAGATGCTGGGCAAGGCGGGTTTCCGGGACGGCCGGTACGTCGCGGAGCCGACCCGCTCGTTCGGCTGGGTCTGCGCCCTGGCCCGGAAGTGAAGGGGACGGAACCGCTCATGACCCCGACCCGCGACACCGCCGCACCGACCCCCGACACGGCCGCCCCGGCCGGCGCCGCCACCGCCCCCGCCGCGCCCGAGGCGCGCGCCCTGCCCGTGCTCGGCAGCGTGCTGGACTTCCGCAAGGACATCCTGGACGCCATGCACCAGGGCTGGCGCGACCACGGCGATCTGGTCCGCTACCGGCTCGGCCCCGTCGTCGTGCATGGCGTCTCCAGCCCCGAACTGGCCGGCGTGGTCCTGACGGACAGCGCGACGTACGGCAAGCTCGGCGCGGACAACCCGCTCCGGCTGATCCTCGGCGAGGGGCTGCTGACCAGCGACGACCACGAGAGCTGGATGCGCAACAGGCGCATGATGCAGCCCATCTACACCAAGCAGGCCATCGCCCGCATGTTCGAGTCGATGGCCGCGTCGACCGCGGACCAGGTCGCGCACATGGCGGCCGCGTACCGGACCGGCGACGTGGTGGACGTCCACGCGGAGATGATGCGGGTCACCCTCGACATCGTCAGCCGGTGCATGTTCAGCACCGATGTCGAGCGGACCAGGGACATCAGCCCGGAGGCCGTCGAACTTGCCGTCAACTACGCCTTCGACCGGCTGCAGAACCCCTTCAGCCCGCCGACCCGGTGGCCCACCCCGCGCAACCGCCGCTTCCAGGCCGTGATGCGGCGGATGGACACCATGACGTACGGGATCATCGAGGAGCGCCGCAGGGCGGCGGCCTCCGGTGACCGGCGGGGTGACGGCGAGCCCGACCTGCTCGACATGCTGCTGGACGTACGGGACGCCGACACCGGCGAGGGCATGAGCGACCGTGAGGTGCGGGACGAGGTCATCACCACGTTCGGCGCCGGGCACGAGACCACCGCGATCACCCTCACCTGGGCCTTCTACCTGCTCTCCGGCAACCGCGAGGTGCTGCGCCGGGTGCAGGAGGAGGTGGACGAGGTCCTCGGCGACCGGATGCCCGGCACGGCGGACCTGGCGGCCATGCCGTACGCCCTCCAGGTCTTCGAGGAGGCGCTGCGGCTGTACCCGTCGGCGCCGATCGTCCCCCGGCTCGTCCTCAAGGACACCGTGCTCGGGGGCCACACCGTACCGGCCGGGTCGCGGCTGCTGGTCAACCTCTACAACATCCACCGCCACGACCGGCACTGGACCGATCCGGAGCGCTTCGATCCGGACCGCTTCACCGCCGGGGCCAGGAAGGGGCGCCACCGTTTCGCGCACATGCCGTTCGGCGCGGGTCCCCATCTGTGCATCGGCAAGCACTTCGCGCTGATGGAGGCACATCTGCTGCTCGCCGCCCTGGTACGGCGGTACGAGTTCCGGCATGTGCCCGGGCACCGGGTCGTCAACCAGGCCTCCATCACCCTGCGGCCCCGCTACGGAATGTCCATGACCGCGCACGCGCGTACGGGAGCCGCCGGCACCGCCCGGTGAGTCGCCCGGAGCCCGTGAGCCCGGTAAAACCCTGCCACGATGGGAAGACGGACCCGATGAACCACGACCCCCGCACAGCGGACGCCGATCGCCTGAACTGGACGCAGTACCGTCCGGGCCAATCGGCGGGCCACTACGAGAGCTTCTACCAGCGGGGCAACCACCCGACGGAGCCCCGGGCCTTCTGGATCCGCTACACGATCTTCAGCCCCGCCGGGATGCCCGACGCCGCCATCGGTGAGCTGTGGGCCATCTACTTCGACGGGACGACCGGCCGCCATGTCGTGGCCAAGGAGGAGTACCCCATCTCCGACTGCCACTTCAGCCCCGACTCCTTCGGCGCCCGGATCGGCGACCGGGTCCTGGAGCCGGGCAGCCTGAAGGGCGAGGCCACCGGCACCAACGGCAGCATCGGCTGGGACCTGACGTACGAGGGCACGGAACCGCCGCTGCTCCTGCTGCCGCCCGGCCTGTACCGGGGCGGATTCCCCAAGGCGAAGAGTCTGGTCGGGGTCCCTTCCGCGACGTACAGCGGCAAGCTCACGGTCGACGGCGAGACGGTCGACGTCGACGGCTGGACCGGCAGCCAGAACCACAACTGGGGCAGCCGGCACACCGATCACTACGCCTTCGGCCAGGTGGCCGGGTTCGACGACCACCCGGACAGCTTCCTGGAGATCGTCACCGCGACGACGCGGCTGGTGGGCCCGGTCAAGACCCCGAAGATCACGTTCCTGGTGCTCCGCCACGACGACCGCGAGTACACACTGTCGTCCATCCGGCAGGGGCTCAAGGCCAAGGCCGACTTCGGCTATTTCTACTGGGACTTCGCCAGCTCCGACGAGACGACCGCCGTCCGGGGCCGCTTCACCGCGGCCCCCGAGGACTTCGTCGGGCTCAACTACTACAACCCGCCGGGCGGCATCAAGCACTGCCTGAACACCAAGATCGGCCGCTGCGAGCTGGAGATCCTCAACAAGGCGACGCGCACGATCCAGCGGCTCACGACGAGCAACCGCGCGCTGATGGAGATCCTGACCGACGACCGCGAACACGGCATCCCGATCCGCGCGTGAGCGAGAGGAAGACCTCCGAGTGACCGACCACCGGACCGCCCCCGCGCAGGGGGAACCCGACACCCCCTCCCGCATGTCCGAGAGCATCGTCATCCGCGTACCGCCGGAGGCCGCCTACGCGGCCGTCAGCGATGTGGCGCGGATGGGCGAGTGGAGCCCCGAGTGCCGTGGCGCGTGGATCATCGGCCGGGGCGGCCCGGCCAGGACGGGCACGCGGTTCGTCGGCCGCAACCGCGCCCGCTGGCTGCCCTGGCCCACCCTGTGCCGGGTGGTCGCGGCCGAACCCGGCCGCGTCTTCTCGTTCCACGTGAGCTTCCTGGGCATCCGGGTGGCGGGGTGGACGTACCGCTTCTCGCCGCTGCCCGAGGGGTGCGAGGTGCGGGAGGAGTGGCGGGACCACCGGGCCGGCCCGCTCGGCATGGCGCTCACCGCCGTCACCCCGCTGGTGACCGGCGTCGGGCGGCGCAGGGCCCGCAACCGGGCGACCATGCGCACCACCCTTGTCGCGCTGCGCGACGCCCTGGAATCGGGGCGCTGACGCGCGGGTCGCGGCACCGCTGGTCGTTTGCCCGCCCGGCACCGCTGATACGCCGGTCCGCGGCACCGCCGCCGCGCCGCTCCGGCACCGCTGGTCGCGCCGGCCCACCGTACAGAGAACACCAGCCCGGACAGAAGGAGCCCCAACATGCCGCACGTCATAGCCGACGCGCGCCCCGGCGGCACGGAAGCGGACCCGATGTCCGTTCCCGGCGCCGCTCTCTGCCTGGACTTCTACGCCCGCCTCGCCTCCGGTACCGCGGTGGTCACGGCTCCCTCGGACGACGGGCCGGTGGGGACGACCGTCTCGACCGTCACCTCGCTCTCGGCCGACCCGCCGCTGCTGCTCGTCTGCCTCTCCCACTCCTCGCGCACGCTCGCCGCGATCGAGCCGGGTTCCGCCTTCGCGGTGCACCTGCTGACCGAGGAACAGCGCGGCCGGGCGCGGCTGTTCTCCACCGCCACCCCCGCCGAGCGCTTCGCCGCCGAATCGTACGAGGAAGTGCTCGGCGTCCCCGTGCTCGCGGACACCTTCGCCTGGTCGATCTGTGTGACGGAGGAGGTGCGCGCGTACGGCGACCACTGCCTGGTCGTCGGGCGGGTGGCCGCCCTGCACCTGGCCACCGGGCGCCCCCTGATCTGGCACGACCGCGGATTCCACGCCCTGGCGGAAGGCGCGGCGCGATGACGGCCCCGGGGTTCCCGGCGGACGGGGAGCCCTGCTGGACGTCCGCCGCGGGAAGCACCCGTCGCGGCTCCACCGGCACCACGCCCGCCACGCCCGCCGCGCGGCTCTCCGGCGGGCTCACCGCCGACGTCGCGGTGGTCGGCGCCGGTCTGGCCGGCCTGTCCACCGCGTACCACCTGGTCGAGCGCGATCCCTCGCTGGACGTCGTCGTCGTGGACGCCCGGCATCCGGCGGCCGGTGCCAGCGGGCGGGGCACCGGACTCCTCGGGCCCCGGATCGGGCCGGCCATCGACCGGGCGGCCCGCCGCTTCGGTCCGTCCACGGCGCGACGCATGTATCTGGCCTCCGTCGCCGCCGTGAAGCGGGTGATCGCGCTCACCGAGGAGCTGGGCGCGCCGTGCGGGCTGCGCACCGGGGAGCAGATCGTGGCGACCCGCGGCGCGGCCGGCCTCGCCTCCCTCGCCCGGCAGGCGGAGACCTACCGGGCGCTCGGCCTGGACGTGCCCGTGCTGTCCGCCGCCGCCATCCACGAACGCGTCGACGTGCCGTACCACGCGGGTCTGCTCTACCGCTCGGCCGCCACCCTCGACCCGGCGGCGCTCAGCGGTGCGCTGGCCGCCGCCTGTGCCGCGAAGGGCGTCCGCTTCCACGACGGCAGCCCGCTGCGCGGCCTGCGCCCCGGCCGCGGCGCCCACGCCCGCACCGAGCTGCTCTTCCCCGGCGGCACGCTCCGGGCCCGTAAGACCGTCCTGGCCGTCAACGCGGCGGCGGGTGAGCTCGGGCTGCCCGTCGGCACGGTCCTGCCCCTGCAGGTGCACGCCGTCGCCACCGGCCCGCTCGGCGCCGAGACCCGCGCGGCGCTGGGCGGCGCCACCGGGACCGCCGTCGTCGACAGCGTGCCCCTGGCCCCGTACTTCCGCCTGACGGACGACGGACGCCTGGTGGTGGGCGGCGGCCGGGCCCTCCACCTGCCCGGGCTGAGCCCCCGCCGGGCCGCCGCGCTGCGCACCGCCACGTGGCGCCGGCTGGAGGAGCGGCTGCGGCTGCTGCATCCCGGCCTCGCCGAGGTACCGGTCCGTCACCGCTGGTCGGGGCAGATCGGCATGACGCTGGACGACCTTCCGGTGGTCGGACACGTGGGGGGCCACCCGGATCTCTGGTACATCGGCGGCTGCTGCGGCCACGGCCTGGCCATGTCGGTGGCCCACGGCGCGCACGTCGCGGAGTCCCTCGTGGCGGACCGCACGGCGGCCCGGGGCCAGGCCGCCCACCCCTGGCACCGCGACCGGGCCCCTTGGGCCCCGCTCACCGCGCGCCCGGTCAGGGGGCTCCTGCGGGCCCATCTGAGCGGCCTGGACCGGGCGGCCCACCGGGCGCCCTGAGGGACTGTCCGCCCTCTCCCCTTCCGCACCTCAACACCCCCTCAACGCCCCTCATCGCCATGAACGGATCAAGACATGTGGACCGACCGACTCATCACCGCGCTCTTCGTCGTCGTCGGTGCGATCAACCTGCTGCCGGGCTTCGTCGCGCTCGCGCCCTCGCAGATCACGACGGCGTACGGGGTGTCGGTCGCCGGCCCCGACTCCGCTGATCTGACGGTGCTGCTGCGGCACCGCGCGGTGCTGCTCGGGCTCGTCGGAATCGGCCTGCTCTGCGCGGCGTTCCTCACCTCGCTCCGGGTGCCCGCCCTCGCGGCCGGTGCCGTCAGCATGGGGACGTTCCTGCTGCTCGCCTACTCCACGCCGGGGCTGGGCGACGCGACGATGCGCGTGGCCCGTATCGACATCGCGGCATTCGCGCTGCTGGCGGTGGCGGCGGTCCTGGTGTGGCGGAAGAACGCCTGACCACCGCGTGGTGCGGAGAGGGCAGGATTCGAACCTGCGAGGGCTTTCGCCCGATCCGAGTCGCCTCGGAACCCCGTTGGGCCGCTTCGGGTACCTCTCCTCACGGTGGGAGGGGGTCTCGGACCGTCCCGCCGTGCTGATGATTCTGCCGGTCCGGCCTGACATTTCGCTGAGACGGGCCTGAGATCGCCACGCGTCCCGCTGCGGAAGCACCGTAGCCCTGCAGCCGCGTCGTCCCGTAGCCCCGTAGCCCCATAGCCCGTAGATCAGGAGAGAAGCTCGTGTCCGAACTGCCCCCGGCCGCCGACAGCGAGGCGAACGACCCCGGTTGTCTGAGGGACGGTGAGGCGGCCCGGCTGCTGGGCGGTCCGGGCCCGCGCCGGATCGTGGTGCTCGGCGACGGCAGGGCGCCCCGGCGCGTGGAGCGGGTCCCCGGCTACGACCGCACACCCTGGTACGACCGCGTCGCGGACGCCCTGCGCGTGGTGCACCCCCGGCTCGCCTGCCTCAGCCTGCTCGGCGCCCGGGAACAGAGCGCCGCCGCGGTCCGCTCCCGGCAGTTGCCACGGGCGCTCGCGTTCGGCGGCGATCTGGCGGTGGTCCAGCTGGCCGGCCATGACGTGCTCCGTCCGGCGTTCGACCCGGACGCGCTCCGGACCGAGGTGGTCCGGGTCGTCGCTCCGCTGCGCGAACACGGTTACGACGTCATGCTGGTGACCCCCTTCGACCTGACCCGCTCGCCCGGCGCACGGCTGCTCGGCGAGAAGGTGCTGCGGACCCGTCAGCGCGCCCAGTCGGAGGCCTGCGCGACCCTGGCCCTGCGGCACGGGTCCCTGCACGTGGACCTGTCCGCCCGGTATCCGGCGGCGGGCGAAGAGGTGTGGAGCGCCGACGGCCTCGTCCCGAACAGCCGCGGCCAGGCCGTCCTGGCCGCGGCGGTGGTGCGTACGCTCGGGCGGCACCTGCGCGCGGGCTGAGCCGCCGCCCAAGGTGAAGGCCCGGGCAGGAATCCGACAGCAGGCGGACAAGACTCGGACAACGCCCTGGTCAAGGGGTTCCGGCGCCTCCTATACCGGTCGGGAGCACCCGATACGCAGGAGGTACAGGCATCATGCGGAAATCCTTAGTTGCTGTGGTCGCCCTCGGTGGTCTGGCGATCGGTGGTACGGGGCTGGCCGTCGCGGGCGAGGAGGTCGCCGGGGCCGGTGGTCCCGGAAGCGCCGCGCAGAGCGGGCAGGCCGGTGAGAGCCGGACGCTGCGGTCGGGCGGGACGCAGGAGGAGGCCGCCGGGCAGGCCTCGGCCCCCCAGGTGACCAACGCCGCCCAGGCCGCGGACCTTGTGCTGCGGGCGGTGGGGGGCGGGCGCGTCACCGGGGTCGGGCTGGAGGAGGCGGACGGGCGCGCCGTCTGGAAGGTCGTCTTCGTCAACGGGACGGGGACGCGCGGGGCCCAGGTCGACGCCCTGACCCGCGTGGTCGAGGAGACCGCCGCCGATCCCGCCCTCGCCGATGGCAGCACCTTCGACGATGACGATTCCTGCACGGACGGCGACGGCGAAAACGACGACGATGACGATGACGACGACGGCGGCGGCCGCGAGGGCGTAGAGCCCAACAAGTAGGCCGGACAACAGGAAAGGACAGGCAGGCAGGACAAGGGCAGGAAAGCGGCGTACACCCCGGTCGGCGGCACAGTCCCCCGCCGTCCGCCGGCCGGGTCCGTCGCACCACCGCCCCCGACAGCAGGGAATCGTCATCGTGAAGCCGGCAGACCGCATCGTCAGAATCGTGCACGTGGAGGGCACGGGCCTTCTCGCCTCCGACACCCACGGGCGGGTCCATCTGCTCGACGCGCGGTTGCGGGTCGTCAGGTCGTCCCCCTTCGTCCCCCAGGGCAGGCCGCTCTACGGACTGGCCGTCGCCGACGACTGGGTCATCGGCAAGGACCGGATGGGCGCGCTGTTCCGGTGGTCGCTCGACACGCTGGAACTCGTGGACCGGCTCGACCCCGCGACCGTCTGCGACCGGGACCTGCTCCTCCCCGGCGAGCGCCCCTCGCCCGTCAGTTCGCGGGGCATCGGCATCTGGAAGGGCAAGGTCTTCGTCAGCAGCGGCTACCACCGGCAGATGCTCGTGGTGGATCTGCACACGTTCGAGGTGCTGGAGATCCGCCCCAACATCTGCGGCACCAGCCCCATGGAGTGGGCCTGCACCGACCATCCCACTCTGCACGCCGTCTCCGACAAGAAGGGCAACCTCCGGTTCGGTTCGTTCGACGGGGACGCCGACTTCCCCGACCGGGTGAAGCTGGACGACGGCAACATCCACCGGGTCCGTTACGACGCCCGCCACGACCGGTTCTGGGCGACGCAGGACTTCGGCGCGGGCGAGAACGCGGACATCGCCAACGGGGTCGTGGTCGTCGGCGCCACGGGCGAGAAGGAGGACGAGTGCCTCTTCGCCCGCGACGACGTCGAGTTCGTCACCTTCTCCCCCGACCATCTGCGCGCCTACGCGGGCGGCTTCGACGGCGAACTCCACATCTTCGACAACACGGAGCGCGCGCTGCGCATCACCCGTACCGTGACCGGGTTCTCGCACCAGCTCTCCGATCTGACCGTCGCCGCCGACGGCCAGGTGTACGTGCTGTGCCAGGACGGCGAGATCGTCCAGCTCGATCCCGACGGCACCTTCGTACGGGCCATGGGCTTCCCCCGGCAGGCCGTGTGGGACATCCAGCCGTCGCCGGAGGACCCCGGCACCCTGTACTGCGCCACCGACACGGGCGTCACCGTCATCCGCGTACAGGACTCGGTGGCGGGGCCGATGACCCACGTGGTGGCGGAGCACACCACCGGCTTCGGGTTCACCCGCAGGGTGGCCCCCGTACGGTCCGCGAGGAGGTCCGGCTGGGTCGGTATCACCCGCGACCACCATGCCTTCCGTACCGACGACACCGACCGTACCGACGACACCGACCGCACCGACCACACCGACCACGGCGGGCCGGACCCGGTGCTCCGGTGGAGCGTGGAGCTGCCCGCCCTCCCCCACACGGTCGCGGTCAGTCCGGACGGCGCGCGCGCCCTCGTCGCCACCAACGCGGGCGCCGTCGAACTGGACACCGCGGACGGGCGGCTGCTGGACACCTTCACCGTCGACGGACTGCCGGTCTGGGCGGCGGTCTACCTGCCGGACGGCGACCGCCTCCTGGTCACCAGGAACGGTGTGATCGTCGTACTCGACCGGTCGGACGCGTCCGTACGGTGGCGGTTCGACCAGGGCGAGTACCCCAAGCGCCTCTGGATCCAGAGCGGCCGGGCCTACCTCACCGGCGACGGCGGGGTGAAGGAACTCGTCGTCGGCGAGGGCGTGGTGGCCCGCTGGCTGAAGCTGCTCTCCAACACCGTCGAGAACGCAGTCGTCGGCGACGGTCTGGTGATCGCCAGTTCGTACGGGATGCAGCTCGCCGCCTACGACTACACCACCGGGACCTTCCTCGGCCTCTTCGAGGATCTGCCCGACTACCCCAAGGCGCTCTCGCTGCTGGGCGCCGCCGACGGCACCCCGTACCTCCTCGTCGGCTGCCGTACGGGGCTGCTGTCGCTCTACCGGATCGAGCGCCGCCCGAAGAAGGTCCGGCTCGTCAAGGTGCGCGACCACTGGCTGCCCCGCCGGCCCGCCGCCCTCGACCTGCGGATCCACGACCGGTGACGGCCCTCTCGACGACCCCTTCGGCAGCCGTCCTGGCGGCTCCTTCGACGACCATTCGCCCGACGCCCCCAGCGACCGACCGCCCGGAGAGGGAAGCCCCATGCGCACGATCGATCTGAAGCCCGACCCGCTGGGCCACGCCGCCCCGATCACCCATGTCGCCTTCCGGCCGGACGGCAAGCGCCTCGCGAGCTGCTCGTACGACGGAACGGTGCTGGTCTGGGACACCAGCGAGCCGGCCCGTCCCGTCCCGCTGACGCGGCTGCGCCACCGCCGCCTCGTCAACGCCGCCGCGTGGAGTCCGACCGCGCCCACCCTGCTGGCGACGGCGTCCGCCGACAAGACCGTCGGGGTGTGGCGGATCCCCGAGCACGGGCGGCACCGCCTCGTCACGGTCCTCGCCCGGCACACCGACGACATCAACTCGGTGGCCTGGATGCCGGACGGCCGGCGCCTCATCTGCGTGTCGGAGGACGGCCGCGCGACCATGTGGGACACACCGACCGGCGCCCTCCTCGCCGAGCTCGGCGCCCACGCGGCCCACTGCATGATGGTCTCGGTGAGCTGCGAGGGGCTGGTGGCCACCGTCGGCGAGGACGGCATGGTCGCGGTCGGCGACCCCGGCCGCCCGGCCACCGCGGAGATGCGGCACTACGCGTCGTCCGTCGAGGGATGCGCCTGGTCGCACTCCGGGAAGCTGCTGGCCGTCGCCCGCGACGACGGGGTCGTCAATCTGCTGACGCCGGAGCTGGACTGTCTGCGCACGATCAACGTCTCCACCTCCGCGGCACGCTCCGTCGCCTGGGCGGACGACGACCGCTCGATCGTCGTGGGCGCGTACGACGGCTCCCTGCACCACATCGACATCAGCGGCGAACCGATCCGCCGGACGCACGACGCGCGCCTGTGGCCGCGCTCGGTGGCCGCGGCCCACGGGCTGATCGCCGCGGGCAGCTTCTGGAACGCGCCCCACCTGCTGGACTTCGCGACCGGGGCCGAACTCTCCGCCCCGGGACGGCCCGGCCACGGCGTCAACGCGCTCGCGGTCCTCAGCGACGGGCGCCTCGCCGACCGGATTCCGGGAAGGCGGCTCCTCGCCGGGTGCGACTCGGGGAGCGTCCTTGTCCTGGACGCGGACATGGACGCGGACGCGGAGGCAGAGGCGGAGGCCGAGGCCACCTCCGGCGCCCGGCTGCTGCCCGTGTCGGACAGCCCGGTCCTGTCGCTCGCCGCGGGCCGGGACGGCATCTTCTACGCCGGTACGTACGGGGGCCATGTCGTACGCCGTTCCGTACGCCCCGACAGCGGTGGGACGACCGTCAGCGCGCCGCTCGGCGCACCCGTTCCCTCGCTCGCGCTCGTCGGGGACCGGCTCGTCGCCGGTACGTACAACGGCGAACTGATCGCCCTCGACCCGGAGACCCTCGCCGAGGTGGAGCGGGGCGCGCCGCACGCGGGGTCGGTGAAGTCGCTGTCCGCGTTCGACGGCGGTTTCCTGTCGGCGGCCACGGACCGTACCGTCGCGGCCGGGCCCCTGGACGACCGGGCCACGCTCTGGCAGCACGGGAACCTGGTCAACGCGGTGGCCGGGCTGGGCGACCGGGTGGTCGCGTCCGCGTCACGGGACCATACGGTGAAGGTCGGCCTCCTGGCGCCCCCGGGCACGGGCGGCCCACGGGTCGCGAACGTGCAGACCCTGCTCGGACCCGACGAGTCCGTCAAGTGCGTCGGCCTGCTCGGCGATCCCGACGCGCCGGTCGTCCTCGCCGGTTCGTACGACTTCGGCCTCTACGCGTGGGAGGTCGACTGGCGGGACAGCGTCGGCACGCTCGCCTCGGGCCGCCTCGTCAGCACGTTCCGGCAGGGCCTCTCCTGCATGATCCCGTGGGACCCGGACCGGATGGTGGTCGCGGGCTGGGACGGGCGGCTGCTGCTGGTGGGGCGGGAGGGGCGGGACGCTCCGGTACGTGAGCTGCGGTCGTGGCAGGTCGACGAAGTGATCGAGCGGGCCGGGGCGGCCGGCCGGGCCGCGGGCGACGAGCGCGTCGACGCCCTGGAGTACGGGCAGGTGGCGAGTTGAGTACGGGGAGCGGCACACAGGTAAGGGCGCGCGTCCCGGTGACCCTCGGCCGGGTCCGTGGCCTGCGCGCCGAACTCGTCACCTTCCAGGGCCTGCCGGACGCCGGGGAGCACCTGGCCTGTTTCGTACCGCCACGGGACGGGAGCGTCCCGCTGGTACGGCTGCACAGCGAATGCCTCACCGGGGACGTCCTCGGCTCCACGCGCTGCGACTGCGGCCCCCAGCTCGACGAGGCGCTGGGCCTGCTCGCCGACCACGGCGGTGCCGTGCTCTACCTCCGTCAGGAGGGGCGCGGGATCGGTCTCTACAACAAGCTGGACGCCTATCTGCTCCAGAACGCGCGCACCGACACCTACCAGGCCAACCGGCTCCTCGGCCGCGGAGCCGACGAACGCGACTACGGGGCGGCGGCGGGGATGCTGCGGGCGCTCGGCCTGCGCCGGATCCGTCTGCTGACCAATAATCCGGACAAGGTGCGGCAGTTGCGGGACCACGGCATCGACGTCACCGCCGCGGTGCCGACCGGCCTGCACCTCACCGACGACAACGCGGCCTACCTCACGGCGAAGGCGCGCACCGCCGGCCACACGCTGGCGCTCGGCTCCGGTGCACAGGGCGGGGTACGGACATGACTCCACCGGACACCGCCACGCCTCGCACGTCCGCCGGGCCGCCCGGCTCGCCCGCACCCGAGACGCCCGAGACACCTGGTATGCCTGGTGTGCCCGGCATGCCCGACGCGCCTGCCTCGCCGCACTTCGCCCACCACGCCGCCCTGGCCGACCCGCGCCTGCTGCACCCCGGCCCGGACGCCGTCGACCGGCTGCGCGCCCTCACCCCCATCGAACTGGCCGCCGCCGTCGAGGATCCGGCCGAGCCGCTCGGCGCCCGCCTCGCCGCCGGCGGGCTGCTCGCGCTCCTCGGCGACCCCCGTGTCCGTACGGGCGCGACGCCCGCCACCCGCGCCGTGCCGGGCGGCACCGTCCATGTCGGGCTGCCGCCACGGGCCGTCCGGGCGGTGGTGGACAGATGGGCGCACGTGGGCGTCGAGAGGGCGTGGATCGAGAAGGAGACGCCCGTGGAGCAGATCGTCGTGGCCGACTACTGGATCTGCGCCTATCCCGTCACCAACGCGGAGTACCGGCACTTCCTGGCGGACACGGGCCGTCCCGCCCGGCCGACCACCTGGTACCTGGGCGCCTATCCGTACGACCGGGCCAACCACCCCGTCGCCGGTGTACGCCCCGAGGACGCCGACGCGTACGCGGCCTGGCTGTCGGGGCGCACGGGCCATCCCTGGCGGCTGCCCGGCGAGGCCGAGTGGGAGTACGCGGCGAAGGGGCCGCAGGGGCTTGAGTTCCCGTGGGGCGACACATTCGACCCGGACGCGGCCAACACCCGGGAGACCGGCGTCCACACCACGACGCCGGTCGGCGCCTTCCCGGCCGGCCGGTCGCCGTTCGGCGTGTTCGACATGGGCGGGAACGTCGAGGAGTTCGTCGCGGACGACTACCGGCCCTACCGGGGCGGGTCGTTCGTCGCGGACGACCTCACCGGTACAGGCGGGTCCGCCATTACGGAAGAGGCTCCCGCGGCGTACCGGGTCGCCCGGGGAGGCAGTTTCTCGCGCTTCGGCGATCTCGCGCGGACCCGGCGGCGGCACGGCGCGTTCCCCAGCCCGCTCTACCCGGTCGGCTTCCGGCTCGCCACCGGCACCCGACCGTCGTCATGACCATCGGCACGCAACGGACCGATGGACCGATGGACCGATGGACCGACGTGAGGAATCCCGTAATCCCATGACGCCTGCCATTCCCGACCAGTTGTGGAAGAAACTGACCAGCACCGTGGGCCTGGTCTCCGTACGGCACGGCTCGGCCACGAACGTGATGTCGGCGGAGTGGTCCTACTTCGTCAACAAGGCTCCCCTGTACGCGGCCGTCGTGCTCGGCCCCCGTTCGGCCACCGGGGCGCTGATCGCCGCCGCCGGCGAGTTCTCGCTGACGCTCTGCGCCGAGGACCAGGCGGAACTGGCCGACTTCGCCGGGAGTTTCTCCCTGGCCGACATCGACAAGACCGGCAGCGAGCTGATCACGTTCGGCGAGCCGGCCGCGACGGGTACACCGTGGGTCACCGGAGGTGTGGTCGCGGTCGAGTGCGTGCTCCGCCAGACGGTCCGCTTTCCCGTGCACACGCTGTACGCGGGCGAGGTCGTGGCCGCGCACCTGCCCACGAGCGCACCGCGCGATCCGGCCGGCCCAAGCGACCCGGTCGGCCCGGGCGGGACACCCCGGCCGCTGGTCAAGCACGGGGCGATGCATACGCTCGGCGATCCCGTACGGCGTACCGCCGTCGTCACCACCGCGCAGTTGCTGCCCGACGGGCTGCTGCGCATCGCCGCCACCGGACCGGTCGCCACCGGACCGGCGGCGACCGGCCGCTCCGCCGGGGAGGCCCGGTGGCGGGTGACGCTGCTGACCGCCGACGGCGGGACCGTACCGCTCGGCGAGCATCCCCCGGCCGCGTACGGCGACTTCCTCGTCGATCTGCCGGTGCCGGTCTCGCACCGGCTGCCCGCGGAACGGCTGCGGGGCTGCCGCGTGCTGGTCGAGCGTGACGGCGCCAAGGCCGGATACGCCGACATCACCGGGGTGCCGACATCACCCGGGGCCCCCGCATGAGCACACCTCTGCCGCCCGTACCGCCCGTACCTCCGCCGGCCCTGTCCCTGCCCGCCGCACCGCTCCGGGTGGCGGTGGCGCAGACCGAGGCGGTCTCCGGCGACGTGGCCGCCAACGCGCGCCGCGCCGCCGCCCTGACGGCGCGCGCCGCCGACCGGGGTGCCCGGGTGGTCGTCCTGCCCGAGCTGCACCTCTGCGGGTACGACCTGCCCGCGCTCGCCGCCGCGCCCGACCGGTACGCGGTGCGCGCGGACCCCGGCCGTACGGTCGCCGACCCCCGCCTCGATCCGCTCGCCGAGGCCGCCGCCGCCCACGCGGTGACCGTACTGACCGGTGCGGCGGTGCGCGGCGCGGACGGCGCGCTGACCAACTCGGTGGTGGTGTGCGGTCCTTCCGGCGCGCCTGCCGTCGCCTACGACAAGCAGCACCTCTGGCACGCCGACGAACGCGCCCTCTTCACCGCCGGGGAACGCGGCGCGGCCCTCACCGTCGACGGCTGGCGGCTGGGGCTCGGTGTCTGTTACGACATGTCCTTCCCCGAGCACGGGCGCGCCGCCGCCCTGGCCGGGTCCCATGCCTATCTCTGCCCCAGCGCCTTCGCGGCCGGCAACGAGTACCGGGCGGCCGTCTACCTCGCCGCCCGCGCGCTGGAGAACACGGTGTACGCGGTCTTCGGCAATCCGGTGGGCGGCCCGCCGCACCGCCCCTGCGGCGGCGGTACGGCCGTCCACGGGCCCGGCGGCCGGGAGGTCGCCCGCGCCGCGACGGCGGGCGAGGAGACGGTCCTGGCCGATCTCGATCCGGCGGAACTCGCCGAGGTACGGGGGCTGCTCCACATGCTGGAGGAGTGCCGCACCTCCGCGAGCCGCGTCTCCGCAAGCCGCACCTTCGCGAGCCGCGGCGCCGACGCGCCGCCGAGCGACTGAGCCGCCCTCAGGACACCTTGTCCGCCCGGGTCTCGTACCCGGGCGCGACCACGAGCCGGAACCCCACGCAGCGGAGGGTCTCGATACGGCGGGCGTCCCCGAGCTTGCGGCGCAGCGCCGCGATGTGCACGTCCAGGGTCTTGGTCGGGCCGTAGAAGTTCGGGTCCCACACGGTCCCGAGGATCTGCTGCCGTGAGCACACGGCGCCCGGGTCCTCGGCGAGGAGGGCGAGCACGTCGAACTCCTTGGGCGCGAGGTTGACGGGCCGGCCCGCCACATGGACCTGGCGGGTCCGCCGGTCGATCCTGAGGTCGCCCACGATCTGCGGCGCGGCGACGGACGCCCCGCGCGTGCCGGACGTCTCGGGCATCGCCGTGACGAGCGCGGGCCGCGCGGCGGCGCCGGCGGAGGCGGAGGCGGAGGCGGAGGCGGAGGCGGAGACACCGGCCGGCACCGCGTGACCGGCCGGTACGGCGTGACGCGCGCGGACCGTGTGACCGGTCGGAAGGGCATGACCGGTCGGAAGTGCGTGACCGGCGGGGACGGCGGCGGGGATCGCGTGGCGCGCGGGCGCCGCCGCCATCCGGGAGCGCCGGGTCACCGCCCTGATCCGGGCCACCAGTTCGCGCAGGCTGAACGGTTTCGCCAGATAGTCGTCCGCGCCGAGTTCGAGCCCGACCACCCGGTCCGCCTCCGTGCCCCGGGCCGTGAGCATGATGATCGGCACATCGGAGTCCTGCCTCAGTTCACGGCACACGTCGATGCCGTCCATGTCGGGCAGCCCCAGATCGAGCAGGACCATGTCACCGCGCGGGGCGTCCAGAGCCGCGTCGCCGGTGCAGACCCAGTGCACCGTAAATCCGTACCGCGCCAA
This sequence comes from Streptomyces sp. NPDC088124, assembly GCF_040685895.1. NCBI lineage: Bacteria > Bacillati > Actinomycetota > Actinomycetes > Kitasatosporales > Streptomycetaceae > Streptomyces > Streptomyces sp. NPDC088124. The sequence continues at coordinate 23,796 of NZ_JBFBJB010000033.1, forward strand.
CCCGTCCACCAGTGGTTCGGCGATCGAGACATCGTCCTCGACGAGCAGCACCTGCATGCGTGACCCCACCTTTCCTCCGTGCCGTCGCGCAACAGCCGTCGAATGTGGACGACACCTTCCCCCTGGATACGTACGGAGGCGGCCGGGCGTTCATCGGGACACCTTCCTCGTCCGCCGCCGCCACCAGGACACCACGGGGCTACCCTGGCCCGCGTGACGATGACACCGCACAAACCGTGGGACACAACAGCACCCGGAATTCTGCGGCTCCCCTCGGGGAGGCTCATCCGAGGCCGCGGGCTGCGCCACCCGCTGCCCGCGGGCCCGCCGCCGACGTTCGCGCTCTATCTGCTGGGACGCAGACCGCCCACCGTGGCCTGGGAGAACCGCTGGCTGCGCTGGCCCGACTTCCGGCTGCCGACCGACCGCGAGGCCGCCGCGGAAGCGCTCCACGAGGCGCTGGACCGCGCCGGCGCCGAACGCGTCGAGATCGCCTGCGGCGGCGGCAGGGGGCGGACGGGCACCGCGCTGGCCTGTCTCGCGGTGCTCGACGGGGTACCACCGGCCGAGGCGGTCGCGTACGTACGGGAGCACTACTCCCGGCACGCCGTCGAGACACCCTGGCAGCGGCGCTACGTGACGAAGTTCGACTGACCGGCGGGGGCCGATCACCGGCCCGGGGAAAAGTCGACGCGTTTTGAACCTCTGGCATGGATTCGCCACTCCCTGAACTGCACTTGTCACGGTGCGCAATTATGTGCGTACATGGAGTGGCGTACGGCTCCGAGGGGATGGCGGGGGTGGTCAGCCGTGTCGGATGTTTCTGGTTCTGTGCTCAACAGGGCGACGCTGTCGGCGGGAGCGATGCGGGAGGACCCGGGCGACACACCTCATCCGCCCGGCCGTCCGATCCGTGGCGTGCGGGAGGTGACGGCCACCCTGACCGCCCTGGTCCGCTCGGCCCGTCACGAGCTGCTCGTCTTCGACGATCCCGGGAGCTGCCCCGACCAGTGCATTCCGGAGCACTTCCTGGAGTTCGCCGGGGCCTGCGTGCGCACGGAGGGCGATCGGACCTGGCCGGACGACGGCCCCGGCGGCAGGGGCCGGGGCCGGCCGGCGGTCGGGGTGCGCCGGATTGTTCCCCGGCACGGGCTGGCCGGTCTGCCGTATCTCCTGCCCCGCCACCTCCCCGGCGAGGCGAGGCAGACGGACTCCATCCCGTTCAAGATGGTCCTGGTGGACCGCTCGGTCGCGGCGGTCCCCCTCGACCTCCAGCTCCACTACCACGGGCTGCTGCTGATCCGGGATCCGGTGGTCGTCCAGGCGCTGATCCGGACGCACGAGATCTGGTGGGAGACGGGCGAGGAACTGCCGGCGGCGGAGCTCCCCGCCCCCGGAGTCCTGCCCGGGCCGCTCCGCCCGGTGCTGGAGGCCCTGGTCGCCGGGCTGACGGACGAGACGGCGGCGACCCGCCTGGGCATGTCCAGCCGGACGTACAGCCGCCGGGTCGGCGACCTGCTCGCCGCCCTCGGCACGACGAGCCGCTTCCGCGCGGGCGCGGAAGCGGCTCGAAGGGGATGGATCTGACCCGGCGCCCGACGTCACGAGGCCTCTGTGACACGAGGCCTCTGCGACACAAGGCCCTCTGCAGCGCAAGGCCCCTCCGGCACCAGGCTCCTACGACACGACGTCCTTGCGGGAGAAGGTCCGGAAGGCCAGCGCGAAGAGCACCACGGCGTAGGTGAAGGAGACCGCCGCGCCCTTCACCATCCCGCCCCACTCCAGCTGCGGCTGGAGCGCGTCCGCCCACGCGAACTGCCAGTGCGCCGGCAGGAACTCACGCCAGGAGCCGAGCGCGGTGACGGCGTCCAGCACATTGCCGACGATCGTCAGACCGACCGCGCCGCCGACCGCGCCCAGCGGGGCGTCGGTCTTGGTCGACAGCCAGAAGGCGAGCCCCGCCGTGACCAGTTGGGAGACGAAGATGAACGCCACGACCACCACGAGCCTCGGCAGCGCGTCCGCCGTGGCGAGGGAGCCGCCCGTCGGCAGTTCCAGCGGGCCCCAGCCGTACGCCGCCGTGCCCGCCACCAGCGCGACCAGCGGCAGCAGCACCATCGCCGCGGCGCTCATCCCGAGCGCCACGGCCAGCTTGCTCCACAGCAGGCGCGACCGTGGCACGGGCGCCGCGAGCAGATAGCGCAGCGACGACCAGTTGGCCTCGGAGGCGACCGTGTCCCCGTGGAACAGCGCGACCGGCACGACCAGCAGGAAACCCGCCGAGACGAAGAGGCAGGTCGCCGCGAAGTTGGCGCCGGAGGCGGTCGCGGTGTCCATCAGGGTCACCCGGCCTTCCCGTCCGCCGTCCGGGGTGCCCCCGACCGCGAAGGCCACGATCAGCACGAAGGGCAGGAGCCCCAGGATGAGCCCCATGGCCAGCGTGCGCCGGCGCTTGAGCTGCCGCAGCGCTTCGACCCGCAGGGGCAGCGTGCGTCCGGCCCGGTAGCCGGGGGCCGTTTCGATCAGCGCGCTCATGCGGAGCCTCCCGAGATGAGGGTGAGGAACGCGTCCTCCAGGCGGCGGTGCGGACCGACGCCCGTCAGCGGGACGTCCAGCCGGACCAGTTCGGTGACCAGCGCCTGAGGGGACGCGCCGTCGAGCCGTACGAGCAGCCCGTCGTCCGTGGGGACGGCGGAGCCGACGCCGGCCAGCGCGGCGATCTTGTCGACGACCGGGGCCGGGACCTGTTCGGCCGTGGTGACGAGCAGGTCGTCGCCCGCGCCGGTGATCTCCGCGACGGGACCGGCCTGGACGAGCTGTCCCCGGTGCATGACCACGAGATGCGTGCAGGACTGCTCGACCTCGGAGAGGAGATGGCTGGAGACGATGACGGTCCTGCCGCCGGCCGCGTACCGGATCATCACGTCGCGCATCTCGCGGATCTGGGGCGGGTCGAGCCCGTTGGTCGGCTCGTCGAGGATCAGCAGGTCCGGCATGCCGAGCATCGCCTGGGCGATGGCGAGCCGCTGCCGCATGCCCTGCGAGTAGGTGCGTACGGCACGGGCCAGCGCGTCCCCGAGCCCGGCGATCTCCAGGGCCTCCTCCATGTGGGAGTCCTCGGCGGGCCGGCCGGTGGCCCGCCAGTACAGCTCCAGGTTCTCGCGTCCCGACAGGTGCGGCAGGAAGCCCGCGCCCTCGACGAACGAGCCGACCCGGGAGAGCACCTGGGCGCCCGGCCGGATCGCGTGCCCGAAGACCCGGATCTCCCCGGCGTCCGGGGAGATCAGCCCCATCAGCATGCGCAGCGTGGTGGTCTTGCCGGCGCCGTTCGGCCCGAGCAGACCGAGGACCTGGCCCTTCTCGACCCGGAAGGAGAGGTCCCGGACCGCGTACCGGTCGCTGGACCTGGCGTACCGCTTCGACAGATCGGTGATCTGGAGCGGCACCTCGGCGAGCGCCGCGTCCGGCTCCGGCGCGCTGGTGCGGCGGCGGGCCGTGAGCAGCAGCGCGCCCGCGATCAGTACGCCGATGACCGGCAGCCCCCAGGTCCACCACGGCAGCGCGGTGGAACCGGCGGTGAGTTCCGGCACGGTCGGCACGGTCAGCGGGCCGTTCACGGCGATCTTGTACGTGGCGGGCGTGGCCGGTGAGGCGTAGCCGAGGTCGGTGGCGGCGACCACGACCCGCAGCCGGTGCCCGGGGACGACCCGGTGGTCCACGGCGGGCAGCTTCAGCTCCACCGTCCGGCCCTCGGCGACGTTCTCGACCCGTACGGGCGCGACGAGTTGGGAGGGCAGCACCTGGCTGGTGCCGCCGGGGCCCACGTCGTACACCTTGGCGAAGAGGACGGCCTCGCCGGTCGAGGAGGTGACGGTGGCCTTGACGGTTGGCGCGCCGGTGATCCGCACCGAGTGGTCGAGCGGCGCGGACTCGAAGCGCGCGTGCTGGCCGGGGAAGTCGAGGGAGAGTCCGACGCCGAACGAGGTGAGCTGGGAGAGTCCGCCCCCCACTCCGGGCACGGCCGAGATGGCGGGCGGGCTGGCGCCGGCCGGGTTGGTGAAGCTCTGTGTGCCGCCGGTCAGCGGGACGGAGGTGGTGTCGTTCGCCAGCCCCGGGTAGCGGTCGCTGGTCGCGCCGCGCAACTGGGCCCGGCCGTCGGTGGAGTCCACGCCGCCGGTCCGGCTGACACGGAAGGCGGGCCCGGTGTCGGTGCCCTTGTCGTCCTTGAGATAGCGGTCGAACCAGGCGGAGACCCGGTTCTGGACCCGGGCGCTCTCCGGGTCGCCGCCGTCGTGTCCGCCGGCCAGCCAGTCGACGTCGACGGGGGCGCCGTTGGCGCTGATCCGCTTCGCCATGGCGTCGGCCTGGCCGAGCGGGAAGAGGGAGTCGGTCTGGCCCTGCATGATCAGCGCGGGTACGTCGATCCGCTCCCCGACGGCGGAGGGGCTGCGCTCCTCCAGCAGCTTGCGGGCGGCGTCGTCCGGCTTCCCGGAGACGGCGACCCGCTCGTACATCTCGCACAGCTCCTTCTCGAAGGCGGCGCAGCCGCCGCCGGTGGAGAAGAAGATCCCGGCCCAGAGCTTCTTGAGGACGCCGTCGGGGAAGAGGGCGTCGGCGAGGTTCCAGTAGGTGATCTGCGGGGCGATCGCGTCGACGCGCTGGTCGTACCCGGCGGCGAGGAGCGAAATGGCCCCGCCGTACGAGGCGCCGGTCACGCCGACCCGGGGGTCGCCCTTCGCGTCGAGTTCGACCTCGGGGCGTCCGGCGAGCCAGTCGATCATCCGGGAGACGTCCTTGACCTCGTGGTCGGGGTCGTTGAGCCCGATCTCACCGGTGGACTTCCCGAAGCCGCGGGCCGACCAGGTCAGCACCGCGTAGCCGTCCCGCGCCAGCTTCTCGGCCTGGGCGCGTACGTCGTTCTTGCTGCCGCCGAAGCCGTGCCCGATGAGCACGGCCGGTCTGCGGCCGCTGCCGGCGGTGAAGTACGAGGTGTCGATCCGGGCGCCCGGCATGTCCAGCACCTGGTCCTCACGGTGCACGGCCGGGCCGTCGTCCGAGGCGACGGCGGTCCAGGTGCCGGCTCCGACGAGCACGGCCGCGGCGGCCAGTCCCGCGAGCCAGCGGGCACGCGGCCGGAACCGGCGGGGGGTTCGGGTCTCCATCCTTGAACCCTAATCGGCGGTCGGGGCCTGCCACGCTGACGCCGGTCGGAACCCGTGACCTCCTCGGGTAGTACGCCGGGGCGTCCCCGTACAGCGGACGCGGTATCGCACACCGCCGCGAACGGGGGCGGAACGGGTACCCGGCGGACGGCGAACCCCAGGTGGTCAGGCGTCGGGGAGCTGGTCCAGAGCGGTCGGCTGGGCCGAGGCCGAGGCGAAGAGCAGGGCCACCGCCAGGGCTCCGGGGTCCGGGACGCCCCGGGAGTGGTCGCCCGTGTAGCTGGCGCGTCCGCGGCGGGCGCGCAGGCCGCTGGTGGTGCGGGCGCCGCGGTGCGCGGCCACCGCCGCGAGGTGGAGCGCGCCGACCGGGTCGCCGCCCGTGGGGTCCGCCAGGAGCGCCCGGGCGAGCGCCTCGGCCGCGGGGACCAGTGCGTCGACCATGGTCTTGTCCCCCACTTCCGCCTCGCCGACGCGCTGGACGGCGGCCGCTCCCGCCGCGGTGCCCGCCGCGAGTTCCGCCGTACCGGGGGCGCCGTCGGCGGCGGCCACCGCGGCGGCCAGTTCCTGGAAGAGCAGGCCGAACAGGGGGCCGCTGGTGCCGCCGACGTGGTCGAGGAAGACCTGGGCGGCGGTGGCGAGCGGCGCCGCCGGGGTGCGGGGCCCGCTCGTCGGCGCGTCGAGTGCGTCCCGTACGCCGTTCATGCCGGAGACGAGGTTGGCGCCGAAGTCGCCGTCCCCGGCGCGCTGGTCCAGAGCCGTCAGCTCGCCCTCGACGGCCCTGGCGGCGGCGCCGAAGCGGCGGAGCCAGCCGATGGTGTCCTCGTAGGTGAGGCCCTTGGGGGTGGGGGTGGAGGGGGCTGTGGCGGGAGTCAGGTTCTGGGATGACATCGCGGAGAAGGCTCCTGCTTCTGGTCAGCGAGGGAAGGAGAAGGGACGAGCGGAAGAGGAGAGACGGGCGGAGGAAGAGGGACGGGGAAGGGGGAGGAACGAGGGCAAGAAGTCAGGAAGGAAAAGAGGGGTCAGCGCGGCCAGGAGGCTGTTCTGGCCGGGGCGTCCCAGAGGCGCAGCGTCTCGTCGTCGGTCGCGAGCAGGGAGAGCGAGAAGCCCCGCATGTCCAGCGCGCTGACGAACGTGCCGGTCAGCGAGCGGTCCAGGGTGACCCCGCGGTTCTTCAGCGCACCGCCGAGCGCGTGCCGGACGCCGTACAGCTCCAGCGAGGTGACCCCGCCGAGCCCGTTGACCAGGGCCAGCACGCGGCGGCGGCCGGGCGCTCCGTGCGCGGTGCCGGGCAGTCCGGCGTGGGGCAGCGCGGCCAGCAGCCGGTCGGTCATGAGGGCGACGAGTTCGGTGAGCGGCGGGTGCGGGGCGGTCCCGCCGGCCCGTTCGCCATGGATGCCGACGCCGAACTCCAGCACGTCCCGGGGCAGTTCGAAGGCGGGCGCGCCGGAGCCCGGCGTGGTGTGCGCGGCCGTGGCGACGGCGAGGCTGCGCGTACGGCCGGACAGATCGGCGCCCAGGGCCGCCAGTTCGTCGAGTCCGCGGCCCTCGTCGGCTGCGGCGCCGAGGAGCTTCTCGACGATCAGGGTGGCGCCGGTGCCGCGCCGTCCGACGGCGATGTCCGCGGAGTCGGTGGCGAGATCGTCGTCCACGAGGACGCGGGCGCAGCGGATGTCCTCGTGGGCGAGGCGTTCGGCGGCGATGCCGAAGTTGATCCGGTCGCCCGTGTAGTTCTTGACGATGTGCAGGACGCCGTCGCTGCCCGCGACCGCGCGGCTGGCCTCGAAGATCTGCCGGTTGTGCGGGGAAGCGAAGATCTGCCCCGGGCATACGGCGTCCAGCAGGCCGGCGCCGAGGAACCCCGTGTGCAGCGGTTCGTGGCCGGAGCCGCCGCCGGAGACCAGTCCGACGCGGCGGCCCGCGGCGGCCGAGGCGGCCGTCGTGGGGGTCGGGGTGGCGGTGCGGCGGGTGCGGAAGTAGCCGTGCTCGGGGTGGTGCTCGACCAGGTCGGCGTGGGCGGCGGCGAACCCCTTGAGCGCGTCGGGAACGAGCGACTCCGGGGAGTCGGCGAAGTATCGGGGCATGTGAGGTCCTGAGCTCCCTGGATTAGCTGTGCTTCACCTTCTCCATCTTTCTATCGCTATTATCCTTTTAAGTCCGCTATATCAGGTGAGCGTGATCTCCGGGTTGTAGAGATCCAGCCACAGCGCGAGGTCCAGCGTCCGCTCCAGCCCCCGCCGACTCGCCGTCGTGACCTGCGGCGTCTCCCGCTCCGCGGCGCTCCGTACCCGCGCCAGATCGACCAGATCGAAGACCCGGTGCGACGGGTCGGCGAGCAGTTCCTTGGCATGTCCCTGGAGGGCTACGGCGTACTCGGGGTCCTGAGTGGTGGGGTACGGGCTCTTCTCCCGCTCGTACACCGACCTCGGCAGCACATCGGCGGTGGCCTCGCGCAGCAGGCTCTTCTCCCGGCCGTCGAAGGACTTCAGCGACCAGGGTGTGTTGTACACGTACTCCACCAGCCGGTGGTCGCAGAACGGCACCCTGACCTCCAGGCCGACCGCCATGCTCGCGCGGTCCTTGCGGTCGAGCAGGACCTGTACGAAGCGCGTCAGGTGGAGGTGGGAGATCTTCCGCATCCGGTACTCGAAGTCGCTCTCGCCGCTGCCGCGTTCGATTCCGGCCACGGCCGTGGCGTAGCTGTCCCGGGTGAACGCCGCCAGCCCGAGCGCCGCGTTGACCTCCGGGCGGAGCACCCCGGCGTCCTCCCCGAAGTGCTCGCCGAAGCGCACCAGCCACGGGAACATGTCGGCCTTTCTGGCCTCCTCGTCGAAGAACTGGCGGTACCCGCCGAAGACCTCGTCGGCCGACTCGCCGGAGAGCGCGACCGTCGAGTGCTCCCGGATCGCCTTGAAGAGGAGGAAGAGGGAGGAGTCCATGTCGCCGAGCCCCATGGGCAGGTCTCTCGCCCTGATCATCCGGGTCCGGACGGCCGGATCGGCCAGGGCGAGCGAGTCGAGCACGATGTCCCGGTGCTCGGTGCGCGCGGCGCGTACGACGTCGTGGACGAACGGCGTGTCGGGCGTGGCGCGGAACTCGTCGGCGACGAAGTTCTCCGTACGGCCGAGGAAGTCGACGGAGAAGCTGCGTACGGTCTCGCCGGCCTCCCTGAGCCGGCGCGCGGCGATCGCCGTCATGGCGGAGGAGTCGAGTCCGCCGGACAGGAGGGTGCAGCGCGGTACGTCGGCGACGAGCTGGCGGCACACGATGTCGTCGAGGAGTTCCCGTACGCGCGCCACCGACGTGCTCCGGTCGTCGGTGTGCGGGCGGGTCTCCAGGGACCAGTAGACATGGCGGCGCAGTCCGCTCGCCTCCACGGTCACCAGGGTGCCCGGCTCGACCTCGTACATCCCCTCCCACACGGCGTGACCGGGTGTCTTGACGAAGGCGAAGAGTTCGCGGAGTCCGTCGAGACCGACGCGGGCGCGGGCGCGGGGGTGGGCGAGGATCGCCTTGGGTTCGGAGCCGAAGAGCACGCCGTCGGCGGTCGGCGTGTAGTAGAAGGGCTTGATGCCCATGCGGTCGCGGATCATCACCAGCTTCCGCCGCCGGCCGTCCCAGATCGCGAAGGCGTACATGCCGTTGAGGCGTTCGGCGAGCGCCTCGCCCCACTCCAGATAGCCGTGCAGCACGACCTCGGTGTCGGAGTCGGTGGTGAACCGGTGGCCGCGGCCGGTCAGTTCCGCGCGCAGTTCGGTGAAGTTGTACGTCTCGCCCGAGTAGACGAGGGCGATCGTGCCCCCGGGGGTCGTCAGCGTCATCGGCTGCCGCCCGCCGGGCAGGTCGATGACGGCGAGTCGGCGGTGGCCGAGGGCCGCGGGGCCGTCGATCCAGGTGCCGCTGTCGTCGGGGCCCCGGCAGGACATCGTCTCCGTCATCGCGTCCAGGGTGTCGGACGCGCCGAGGGAATCCCGGCCGAAGGAAACCCAGCCGGTGATGCCACACATGTGTGTCCTCCTGCTCCGCGAACCGTGAAAAGCGACCGCGGCCCGTACGGCGAGAAACGCCGTACGGGCCGCAGTCATCCAACGAAGCCGTGCGCCGGCGAGTTACGGCCGGCGTTCGCGGAGCAGTGGCTACGTATCAGTGGCTACATATCAGTGGTTACGGATCAGTGGTTACGGATCAGTGGTTACGAGGGAAGCCCAGGTCCACGCCGGTCGGGGCGTCGGCCGGGTCCGGCCAGCGCGTCGTGACGACCTTGCCGCGCGTGTAGAAGTGCACGCCGTCGTTGCCGTAGATGTGGTGATCGCCGAAGAGCGAGTCCTTCCAGCCCCCGAAGGAGTGGTATCCGACGGGCACGGGGATCGGCACGTTCACGCCGACCATGCCGGCCTCGATCTCCAGCTGGAAGCGGCGGGCGGCGCCGCCGTCGCGGGTGAAGATGGCCGTGCCGTTGCCGAACGGCGAGCTGTTGATCAGCTCGACGCCCTCCTCGTACGTTTCCGCACGGAGCACGACGAGCACCGGGCCGAAGATCTCGTCGCGGTAGGCGTCCGAGTCGGTGGCGACCTTGTCCAGCAGGGACAGGCCGATCCAGTGCCCGTCCTCGTACCCCTCCACCGTGTATCCCGTGCCGTCCAGGACGACCTCGGCGCCCTGGGCGGCGGCACCGGTCACATAGCCGGCGACCTTGTCGCGGTGGGCCCGGGTGATGAGGGGACCCATCTCGGAGGCCGGGTCGGTGCCGGGGCCGATCTTGATCTTCTCGGCGCGCTCGCGGATCCTGGCGACCAGTTCGTCACCGATCGCGCCGACGGCGACGACCGCCGAGATCGCCATGCAGCGCTCACCGGCCGAACCGTACGCCGCGGAGACGGCCGCGTCCGCGGCGGCGTCCAGGTCGGCATCGGGCAGGACCAGCATGTGGTTCTTGGCGCCGCCGAGCGCCTGGACGCGCTTGCCGTTGGCGGAGGCCGTGGCGTGGATGTGACGGGCGATCGGGGTGGAGCCGACGAAGGAGACCGCCGCGACATCCGGGTGGGCGAGCAGTGCGTCGACGGCCACCTTGTCGCCGTGCACCACGTTCAGCACGCCGTCGGGCAGTCCGGCCTCCGCCGCCAGCTCCGCCAGGAGCACGGCGGCCGAGGGGTCCTTCTCGCTGGGCTTGAGGACGAAGGTGTTCCCGCAGGCGATCGCGAGGGGGAACATCCACATCGGCACCATCGCCGGGAAGTTGAAGGGCGTGATGCCCGCGACGACCCCGAGCGGCTGGCGGATGGCGGCGACGTCGACCCGGCTGGAGACCTGGGTGGAGAGTTCGCCCTTGAGCTGGGTGGTGATCCCGCAGGCCAGCTCGACGATCTCCAGTCCGCGCGCCACCTCGCCGAGCGCGTCCGAGTGCACCTTGCCGTGCTCGGCGGTGATCAGCGCGGCGATGTCGTCGCGGCGGGCGTCGAGGAGCGCGCGGTAGCGGAAGAGGATCGCGGTGCGCTGGGCGAGCGAGGACGTCCCCCAGGTGGCGTACGCGGCCTTGGCGGCGGCGACCGCGCTGCCGACCTCCTCGGCGGAGGCCAGCGCGACCTGGGTCGTGACGGCGCCGGTCGCCGGGTCGGTGACGGGCCCCCAGTTGCCGGACGCGCCCTCGACGCTCTTGCCACCGATCCAATGGCTGACGGTCTTCATGTGTTCCGCTCCTTCACAGATGGCGGCGGCGGGTCGCTGCGTGGCGGTCGTACTCCTCGCGGGCCTCGACCGCGGCGATACGGGTCGCGGTCTCGGCCACCGGAACATCCCACCACGCCTGGGCCGGTGGGACTCCCGACACTGTGTCTGCCGTTTCGGTCTCCACGTAGACACATGTGGGGGCGTCGGCGGCGCGCGCCTCGGCCAGCGCTTCGCGCAGGTCACCGATGGTCCCGGCGCGGATCAGCCGCATGCCGAGGGAGGCCGCGTTGGCCGCGAGGTCCACGGGGAGCGGGGCTCCGGTGTACGTGGCGTCGGCGGCCCGGAAGCGGTACGCGGTGCCGAAGCGCTCGGCGCCGACGGTCTCGGAGAGGCCGCCGATGGAGGCGTAGCCGTGGTTCTGGAGGATCACGACCTTGACGGGCAGCCCCTCCTGGACGGCGGTGACCATTTCGGTGGGGCTCATCAGATAGGTGCCGTCGCCGACCAGCGCCCAGACCGGCCGGCCGGGCGCGGCGAGCTGGACGCCGATGGCCGCGGGGATCTCGTATCCCATGCAGGAGTAGCCGTACTCGACGTGGTACTGGTCGTGCGAGCGGGCCCGCCAGAGCTTGTGGAGATCGCCGGGGAGCGATCCGGCCGCGTTGATGACGATGTCCTCGCCGGTGACGAGGGCGTCGAGGGCCCCGAGGACCTGGGCCTGGGTGGGGCGCCCGGTGTCCTCGCCGGCGGTGAACGCGGCCTCGACGCGCCGTTCCCAGCGCTTCTTCGCCCCGCTGTACTCGGTGACGTAGGCGGGCTCGACGCGGTGGCCGGCGAGACCGGCGGCGAGCCGGCGCACGGCGGTACGGGCGTCCGCGACCAGCGGGTGGGCGGCGAGCTTGTGGGCGTCGAAGCCGGTGACGTTGAGGTTGAGGAAGCGGACGTCCGGGTTCTGGAAGAGCGTGGCGGACGCGGTGGAGAAGTCGGTCCAGCGGGTGCCGACGCCGATCACCAGATCGGCCGCGGCGGCGAGTTCGTCGGCGGTGGCGGTGCCCGTGTGGCCGATGCCGCCGACATCGCAGGGATGGTCGTGGTGGAGCGAGCCCTTGCCCGCCTGGGTGGAGGCGACGGGGATGCCGGTGGCGTCGGCGAAGGCGGCCAGGTCCTCCTCGGCGGCGCTGTGGCGGACGCCGCCGCCCGCGACGAGCAGGGGGCGGCGGGCCTCCCGTACGAGCCGTACCGCGTCGGCGAGTTCGTCGGGGTCGGGCGGCTGGCGGCGGACCCGCCAGACGCGCTCGGCGAAGAACTCCTCCGGCCAGTCGTACGCCTCCGCCTGTACGTCCTGGGGCAGCGCGAGGGTGACGGCGCCGGTCGCGGCCGGGTCGCTGAGCACCCGCATCGCGGCGAGCGCGGCCGGGACGAGCGCTTCGGGCCGGGTGACGCGGTCGAAGTAGGCGGAGACGGGGCGCAGCGCGTCGTTGACGGAGACGTCCCCGGCGGAGGCCACTTCGAGCTGCTGGAGGACGGGGTCGGCGGGGCGGGTCGCGAAGGCGTCGCCGGGGAGCAGCAGGACCGGCAGGCGGTTGACGGTGGCGAGGGCCGCGCCGGTGACGAGGTTGGTGGCGCCGGGACCGATGGAGGTGGTCACGGCCTGGGCGGAGAGCCGGTTGCTCTGACGCGCGTACCCCACGGCCGCGTGGACCATGGACTGTTCGTTACGGCCCTGCAAGTACCGCATGTCCTCGGAGGACTCGACCAGAGCCTGTCCGATACCCGCCACGTTGCCGTGCCCGAAGATGCCCCAGGTGGCGCCGATGAGACGGCGCCGGTGGCCGTCCCGCTCGGTGTACTGCCGGGCCAGGAAGGCGATCAGCGCCTGGGCGACCGTGCGCCTGCGGGTACGGGCGGCGGTACTCGGGCGCCCACGTCCGCGACCGCCGGTGCGGCCGCTCGGGCGGCTGCTCATCAGGCATCCTCCCTGCTCATCGTGTGTCCTCCTGGACTCCGAGCGGCGGCGGTCGGGCATCGGTCACAGTGAAGTCATACAGCGCACGGCCGGGCGGGGCGACCCGAACCTCCGGCACGGTGCCGTGACGAGCGGGGAGCTTTCGCTCGCGTCTCGCTCCTGCCAAAGCGAGGCGGGCTTCCGCACCGGAGGCGGTCACAGCAAGGTCTAACCGTCCTTCCGGACCCTGTCAATGTTTTGTCTTTACATTCGAACCAAAGGCTTGACACTCTTTCCGTACGGGCTGAAAGCTGACCGGTATGACCTCCTCCGTACCCACGTTGAGCCGCATCCGAGTCGGGTCCGCCCCCGACTCCTGGGGGGTGTGGTTTCCCGACGACCCGCAGCAGGTGCCCTGGCGGCGTTTTCTCGACGAGGTGGCCGAGGCCGGCTACGAGTGGATCGAGCTGGGCCCCTACGGATACCTCCCGTCCGATCCCGACCGGCTGAGCGAGGAGACCGCGCGGCGCGGGCTGAAGGTCTCGGCCGGGACCGTCTTCACCGGGCTGCACCACGGACCGGCGGTCTGGGAGAAGACCTGGGCGCATGTCGCCGACATCGCCGCGCTCACCCGGGCGATGGGCGCGGACCATCTCGTGGTCATCCCGTCGTTCTGGCGGGACGACAAGACCGGTGAGGTGCTGGAGGACCGGACCCTCACGCCCCGGCAGTGGCGCGATCTGACGGCCCAGACCGAGCGCCTCGGCCGTGAGGTGCGGGAGCGCTACGGGCTGAAGATCGTCGTGCACCCGCACGCCGACACGCACATCGACAGCGAGGAGAACGTGAGCCGGTTCCTCGACGCGACAGACCCGGCTCTGGTCTCCCTCTGTCTGGACACCGGGCATTACGCGTACTGCGGCGGGGACAGCGTCAAGCTGATCGAGACGTACGGCGAGCGGATCGGCTACCTCCATCTCAAGCAGGTGGATCCGGAGATCCTCGCGGATGTCGTCGCCAACGAGGTGCCGTTCGGACCGGCCGTCGGGCGGGGCGTGATGTGCGAGCCGCCGGCCGGGGTGCCGGCGCTGGAACCGGTCCTGGCGGCGGCGCAGCGGCTCGACGTCGACCTCTTCGCCATCGTCGAGCAGGACATGTATCCGTGCCCGCCCGACAAGCCGCTCCCGATCGCCACGCGCACCCGCCGTTTCCTCAGAAGCTGCGGCGCCTGACCCGGCCCCGGCCGGAAGCGGCCGGAACGGCCGGAACGGCCGGAACGGGTGTCCGGATCGGCAGCGGTATCCGGATCCGGATTCCGCTGCCGATCCAAGCGAGGTGCCGGGGACCCGAGCGATGCCCGGGGCCGGGCGAGGTACCCGGGGTCCGGGCGAGGTACCCGGGGTCGGATTCCTCGCCCGGCGGCTCAGACGCCCGCCGGGTCCCGGTCCTGGTCCCGGTCGCGGACCGGGGGCTCCGCCGGTCCTCCGGCGGCCTGCCGCGACTCGCCCTCGCTCAGCCCGAACCGCTCGTGGAAGCGGCGCAGCGGCCCCGGGGCCCACCAGGTGGCCTTTCCGGTCAGCTTCATCACCGCGGGCACCAGCAGGCTGCGTACGACCATCGCGTCCATCAGTACGGCGAGCGCGAGACCGAGGCCCAGCATCTTGGTGTTGGTGACCCGCGAGGTGCCTATCGCCACCATGACGACCGCGAGGATCACGGCGGCGGCGGTGATCAGTCCGCCGGTCCGGCGCAGCCCGAACGAGACGGCGTGCTCATGGTCTCCGCCGCGGTCGTACTCCTCCTTGATCCGGGAGAGCAGGAAGACTCCGTAGTCCATGGAGAGCCCGAAGGCGACACAGAACATCAGCACCGGCAGGGTGGTCTCCATGTCCCCGGTGGCGGTGAAGCCGAGCAGCCCCGACAGGTGGCCGTCCTGGAAGATCCAGACCGTCGCCCCGAACATCGCCGTAAGGCTGAGGGCGTTGAGCACGACCGCCTGGACCGGTATCAGCACACTGCCGGTGAGCAGGAAGACCAGGAGCAGGGTGACCAGGACGATGATGACCAGGGCCCAGGGCAGCTGCTCGGCTATGGCGTCCTTGGAGTCGACCAGGACTGCGGCGGTGCCGGTCACCGAGGTGTCGAACGCGGCCGGTTCGGCACGGATGTCCCGCACGAGCCCCTGCGCCCCCTCCCCCACCGCTTCGCCCTTGAGCGCCACCGCGAAGTACGCGTGTTCGCCGGAGGGGCCGGGCACCGGTCCGTCGACCCGTGTCACGCCGGGCAGGGCGGCTATCCGGGTGCGGTAGTCGGCGTACTCGGCGGGGGTGGCGGCGCCCTCCGCCAGCACCTCCAGGCCGCCGCCGGGGCTACCGGGGAAGGCGCGCTGTATCTCCTCCTGGACCACGCGGGAGCCGGCGCCCGGCGGCAGCTGCCGGTGGTCGGCGGTACCGAAGTTGGCTCCCAGGAAGGGCAGCCCGAGCACGATCAGCCCCGCCGCCGTGGCGATGGCGAAGAATGGGGCCCGCCGCATCACCAGTGCGGCCATACGCCCCCAGCCGGCCCCCGGCTCCTTGGCCTCCCCGGTCTTCCCCTCCCCCGTTCCGCCACGCCCGCGGCGCAGCAGCTTCCGTAGGTCCAGTGCGTTGACCCGGTGCCCCAGCAGCATCAGGGCGGCGGGCAGCAGGACCAGGGCCGCGGCGGCGGCCAGCAGGACGACCGCGATGCCCGCGTAGGCGAAGGAGCGCAGGAAGGGCTGCGGGAAGACCATCATGGCGGCCAGGGACACGGCCACGGTCAGCGCCGAGAACAGCACCGTGCGCCCGGCGGTCCGCAGCGTGGTGCCCACGGCGTCCCGCACCTCGGCGCCGTCCGCCAGCTCCTCCCGGAACCTGCGGACGATGAACAGGGCGTAGTCGATGGCCAGTCCGAGCCCGAGAGCAGTGGTGAGGTTCTGGGCGAAGATCGAGACTTCCGTCAGCTCCGTGAGGCCGCGCAGCAGGGCGTTGGTCCCCAGGATGGCGACGACGCCCAGGCCGAGCGGGAGCATGGCGGCGACCGCGCTGCCGAAGACCATCACGAGCAGGACGAGTGTCACCGGCAGGGCGATCAGCTCAGCCCGCAGCAGATCCTCCTGGATGGTGCTCTGCATCTCGCTCCGCACGGCGGCGGGCCCGCCGACGGAGACCTTCAGTGTCCCCTGCTCACCGCGGAATTCCGGGGTGATGCGGTCCAGGACCTTGAAGGCGGCCGTCTCGTCCCCCTCGATCCGCGCCGCGATCAGCGCTTCCCTGCCGTCCGCGGAGCGCAGCGCGGGCGATCCGGTCCGCCAGTAGGAGCCGACCCCGATGATCCCCTTCTCGGCCGCGAGGCGGGCGGTGAGCCGCTTGGCCTCCGCGGCCACGGCGGGGTCGTCGACGCTCCGGCTCCCGCTGTCGACCAGGAGCAGGAGATTGGGCTGGGAGGCGGGGAACTCCCGCTCCAGCGCCTTGGTCGCGTACGTGGACTCCGCGCCCGGGTCCTCCCAGCCGCCGTTGCTCATCCGGTCGGCGACACCGCTGCCCGCGACGACGGCCAGGGCCGTGATCACCAGCGCGATCAGCAGCGAGAGCCGCGGTCGCGCGGTGACGAAGCGGGTCCAGCCCCCCGGGCGCGGACCAGTGTTGACTTCGGACATGGTGCGGTGTCCCCTTCACCGTGACCCGTGGCACGGGTCAGCCGTTGCCATAGACTTGGCAAACACGAGTCCTCGCTCGCATTGACCAAGAATGCGAGTCGCCGCTCGCGTTTGTCAACCGAGCCAGGAAGGCTGTGGATCGCCATGCCGGAGCCGACCCAGGACCCGACCCCCGGGCCGGTCCGACCGCGCCGCCGACAGGCCCGCGGAGAGCGCCGTATCGCCCAGCTCCTCGACGCGGCGGCCAGCGTCTTCTGCGCGAACGGCTACACCGCGGCGAGCACCAACTCCATCGCCCGGGAGGCGGGCGTGTCACCCGGCACGCTCTACCAGTTCTTCCCGAACAAGGAGGCCATCGCCGTCGAGCTGGGCGACCAGCTCCTGACACGCTGGCGCGAGACCTACGGCGAGGCGCTGACACCGACCCACCTGGCACTGCCGCTCGACCGGCTGCTGGACGCCGTCGTCGACCCGCTGATCCAGTTCAACCGGGAGAATCCGGCCTTCGCGGTCCTGATGCACGGCCCCGACATCCCCGGCCAGGTCACCCAGGAGCACGACGCGCTGCACTCGTCGATGCTCACCCGCGTGGAGGACATCCTCGGCGCCTACCTCCCGGACGTACCGAAGACGGACACCGACCGGGTCGCACAGATGCTCTTCACCGTGTTCAAGGCGGGCCTGATCCTGATCATGACCGCCGACCCCGCCGAGCGGGACGCGTACACGACCGAGCTGAAGCGGGTCCTCTTCCGCTATCTGGAACCGCTCGCCGAGGGCTCGGGGCTCGCCTGCCGCGCGGACGCGTCGGCATCCGCCCGCTGAGCGGCCCGACAGGCCCGAGGGTTCGTTTTCATACCCCCTAGGGGTACAGTTCAGGGACGGGGCGGGGAGTGCGCACCCACGTACCCCCGCCCCGCCATGGACCGCTGCACCCGAGCCCCGAAGAGGAGAACGTCATGACCCCTGAGACGAAGAGCCAGGTCACCACCGTCTACCAGGTCACCGGCATGACCTGTGGGCACTGCGAGGGCGCCGTCGCCGGCGAGATCTCCGAGATCGAGGGCGTCACCTCCGTCCGGGCCACGGCCGCCACGGGAGAGGTCACCGTGGTGTCCCAGGCACCGCTGGACGAGGCCGCCGTACGCGCCGCGGTCGACGAGGCGGGATACGAATTGACCGGTCAGCACTGATCCCGCCGCACCCCGACCTCGGACTGGGCGTACCCTCCATTTATGTGGTCGCGAGCTCTTTGCACCCAAGGCCCTTCACATGAACCACAGGACCTTCACAAAGAGATCTAGATCACATAGATTATGGGGTAACCATCGGGCCTGCTCGTGAGTCTAAGAAGACGATGCCGGAAGAACGTCTTGGGGGACGTTCGACGGGATCGCATGGGATGTCTTGGGGGACGTCTCGTGCCAGCGATTGGCCGGGGCACGTGCACCGGGGAGCTTTGAGCGGCCCTCCCGTACGTACCCCGGTCCGACCGCCCGAGTAGCCGCTGATGGTTACGTCAGACGCCCGGCCCGGATCCCGTGGGGGGAATCCGCACCGGGGATATGGAAAGCGCCCCGTTCGCCGACCCGTGGGGGGATCGGCGGCGGGGCGCTTTTCGCTCTGTACGACTCCGGCGCGCTGTACGCCGCCGGCGCTGGGAAATCCGCTGTCAGCGGCCCTCGACCGGGACGAAGTCGCGCAGGACCTCTCCGGTGTAGATCTGCCGCGGACGGCCGATGCGCGAACCGGGCTCCTTGATCATCTCGTGCCACTGGGCGATCCAGCCGGGCAGCCGGCCGAGCGCGAAGAGCACGGTGAACATCTCGGTCGGGAAGCCCATGGCCCGGTAGATCAGACCCGTGTAGAAGTCCACGTTCGGGTAAAGCTTGCGCTCGACGAAGTAGTCGTCGGCCAGCGCGTGCTCCTCCAGCTTGAGCGCGATGTCCAGCAGTTCGTCGGACTTGCCGAGCGCCGAGAGGACGTCGTGCGCCGCCGCCTTGATGATCTTCGCCCGGGGGTCGAAGTTCTTGTAGACGCGGTGCCCGAAGCCCATGAGCTTCACGCCGTCTTCCTTGTTCTTCACCTTGCGGATGAAGGTGTCGACGTCGCCGCCGGACGCCTGGATGCCCTCCAGCATCTCCAGCACCGACTGGTTGGCGCCACCGTGCAGCGGACCCCACAGGGCGCTGATGCCGGCGGAGATCGAGGCGAACATGTTCGCCTGCGACGAGCCGACCAGCCGCACGGTGGAGGTCGAACAGTTCTGCTCGTGGTCCGCGTGCAGGATCAGCAGCTTGTCGAGCGCGGCGACCACGACGGGGTCGAGGTCGTACTCCTGCGCCGGGACCGAGAAGGTCATGCGCAGGAAGTTCTCGACGTACCCGAGGTCGTTGCGCGGGTAGACGAAGGGGTGCCCGATCGACTTCTTGTACGCGTACGCCGCGATGGTCGGCAGCTTGGCGAGCAGGCGGATCGTCGAGAGGTGGCGCTGCTTCTCGTCGAACGGGTTGTGGCTGTCCTGGTAGAAGGTCGAGAGCGCGCTGACCACGGACGACAGCATCGCCATCGGGTGGGCGTCCCGCGGGAAACCGTCGTAGAACCGCTTGACGTCCTCGTGCAGGAGCGTGTGCTGGGTGATCTCGTTCTTGAAGGAGGCCAGCTCGTCGACCGTCGGCAGCTCGCCGTTGATCAGCAGGTATGCCACCTCGACAAAGCTGGAGCGCTCGGCCAGCTGCTCGATCGGGTAACCGCGGTACCGCAGAATGCCCTGTTCGCCGTCGAGATAGGTGATCGCGGACTTGTAGGCGGCGGTGTTGCCGTAGCCGCTGTCCAGGGTCACCAGACCGGTCTGAGAACGAAGCTTCCCGATGTCGAAGCCCGTATCGCCGACGGTGCTGTCGATCACCGGGTAGGTGTACTCGCCGTCGCCGTACCGCAGTACTACCGCGTTGTCGCGTTTCTCGCTCACGTCATCCCTCACCGACGTAGTGCCTCTTCTTCGAGGTGCCCTGACTGTCTCTACCATCCCCCATTTGGCTCAGGAGAGTGCACTCGGGGTCGACCATTGGGCCTATTGGCGGCACTCAGTGCCGCCAACCTGCTCATCCTGCCCGCTTGGCCCCGGTTTCGAAAGTCCGCGACCTGGAGGCCTTGTGCCCCCGTACCCTCTTACGGGCCGGGCGCACCCTCTACAGGCCGGGCGCACTCAGCCGCGCACCGTCAGCCGGTGGGCGAGGGCGGTGCAGCGTCTGCCCGCCGAGACCGTACGGACCGCCTGGCCTATGGCCTTGCGGGAGCCGACCAGGACGACCAGCTTCTTGGCCCGGGTCACCGCCGTGTACAGGAGATTCCGCTGGAGCATCATCCAGGCACCCATGGTGACCGGAATGACCACGGCCGGGTACTCGCTGCCCTGGGAGCGGTGGATCGTCACGGCGTACGCGTGCGCCAGCTCGTCCAGCTCGTCGAAGTCGTACGGCACCTCCTCGTCCTCGTCCGTCAGCACCGTCAGCCGCTGTTCCTCCTGGTTGAGCGAGGTGACCACGCCGACCGTGCCGTTGAAGACCCCGTTCTCCCCCTTCTCGTAGTTGTTGCGGATCTGGGTGACCTTGTCGCCGACGCGGAAGACCCGGCCGCCCAGGCGCTTCTCCGGCAGGTCGGGCCGGCCGGGCGTGATGGCCTGCTGGAGCAGCCCGTTGAGCGTGCCCGCGCCGGCCGGACCGCGGTGCATCGGCGCCAGGACCTGGATGTCGCGCCGCGGATCGAGGCCGAACTTGGCGGGGATCCGGCGCGCCGCCACGTCGACCGTCAGCCGCCCCGCGTCCTCCGTCTCGTCCTCCACGAAGAGGAAGAAGTCGGACATCCCCTCCGTGACGGGGTGCTTGCCGGAGTTGATCCGGTGGGCGTTGGTGACCACCCCCGACTGCTGCGCCTGCCGGAAGATGCGTGTGAGGCGGACGCTCGGTACGGGCCCGCTCTCGGCCAGCAGATCACGCAACACCTCGCCGGCGCCGACCGACGGCAGCTGGTCCACATCCCCGACCAGCAGCAGGTGCGCCCCCGGCGCCACCGCCTTGACCAGCTTGTTCGCAAGCAGCAGATCCAGCATCGACGCCTCGTCGACCACCACCAGATCCGCGTCCAGTGGCCGGTCCCTGTCGTACGCCGCGTCCCCGCCCGGCCGGAGCTCCAGCAGCCGGTGGACCGTGGACGCCTCGGCCCCGGTCAGCTCGGCCAGCCGTTTGGCCGCCCGCCCCGTGGGCGCCGCCAGCACCACCTTCGCCTTCTTGGCCCGCGCCAGCTCCACGATCGAGCGGACCGTGAAGGACTTTCCGCACCCCGGTCCTCCCGTCAGCACGGCGACCTTCTCCGTGAGCGCGAGCCGGACCGCCTGCTGCTGCTCGGGCGCCAGCTCGGCCCCCGTACGCCCGGCCAGCCAGGCGAGCGCCTTGTCCCAGGCCACGTCCCGGAACGCCGGCATCCGGTCCTCGCCCGTACGCAGCAGCCGCAGCAACTGGGCGGAGAGCGACAGCTCCGCGCGGTGGAAGGGCACCAGATAGACCGCGCTGATCTCCTCCTCCCCGCCCTCGGGCCCCGGCACCCGTTCCCGTACGACCCCCTCGTCCTCGGCGGCCAGTTCGGCGAGGCACTCGATGACCAGGCCCGTGTCGACCGTGAGCAGCTTCACCGCGTCCGAGATGAGCTGGTCCTCGGGGAGGAAGCAATGCCCCTGGTCGGTGGATTGCGACAGCGCGTACTGGATGCCCGCCTTGACGCGCTCCGGGCTGTCGTGGGGGATCCCGACGGCCTGGGCGATCCGGTCGGCGGTCAGGAAGCCGATCCCCCACACGTCGGCCGCCAGGCGGTACGGCTCGTTCCTGACGACGGAGATCGACGCGTCCGCGTACTTCTTGTAGATGCGGACGGCGATCGAGGTCGACACGCCCACCCCCTGGAGGAAGACCATGACCTCCTTGATGGCCTTCTGCTCCTCCCAGGCAGCCGCGATCGCCTTCGTCCGCTTGGGACCGAGACCGGGGACCTCGACGAGCCGCTTGGGCTCCGTCTCGATGATGTCCAGCGTCTCCAGGCCGAAGTGCTCGACGATCCGGTCGGCGAAGACGGGACCGATCCCCTTGATGAGACCGGAGCCGAGATAGCGGCGGATGCCCTGGATCGTGGCCGGCAGGACCGTCGTGTAGTTGTCGCACATGAACTGCTTGCCGTACTGGGGGTGCGAGGCCCAGCGCCCCTCCATCCGCAGCGACTCGCCCGGCTGCGCGCCGAGCAGCGAACCGACCACGGTGAGGAGATCGCCACCGCGGCCGGTGTCGACGCGGGCGACCGTGTAGCCGTTCTCCTCGTTCGCGTACGTGATCCGTTCGAGCACGGCTTCGAGCACTGCGGGACTGGACATGATCCGACGCTACCGCCGGGCTCGGACAGTCGGGCCACCCTGTGGACAACTGACGCGGCGCCACGGGCCACGGCGTACCGGCCGGCGCGACCGCCACGCCCTACAAGGGGCCCGGTCCGACGGACCGGGCCCCACGCGCTCCCCCCACCAACAGGGCTTCCACATCCCCCCGGATCCATCCCCCGAAAGCCCAGTTGACGTATACGACACACGTCACCCCGGAAGGGTTGCACGGTTCCGCAGAGTTATTTTTTTCTACAGCGCATGCCGCACATACCGCTCCGCGACCTCCGTGAGGAGTTCGACGCCGTCCCGCTGCCAGAGGTCGTCGTTGAACAGCTCCACCTCGATAGGGCCCGAGTAGCCCGCCGCGTCGACCCGTTCGCGCCAGGCGCGCAGGTTGATCGCGCCGTCACCGAGCTGGCCGCGCCCGTTCAGCACCCCGGCCGGGAGCGGTGTCGTCCAGTCGGCGAGCTGGAAGGTGAAGATGCGCTCCGCGGCACGGACGACCGCCGCGGGGGCCCGGTCGTCCCACCAGATGTGGTACGTGTCCACGGCCACCCCGACCTGGTCGGCGGGGAACCGTTCCGCGAGGTCGAGCGCCTGGTCGAGGGTGGAGACCACACAGCGGTCGGAGGCGAACATCGGGTGCAGCGGCTCGATGGCCAGCCTGACCCCGCGCTCCGCCGCGTACGGCGCCAGCTCCCCCAGCGCGTCCGCGATGCGCTCCCGCGCCCCGTGGAGGTCCTTGCTGCCCTCGGGGAGGCCGCCGGAGACCAGCACCAGGGTGTCCGTGCCCAGGGCCGCCGCCTCGTCGACGGCGGCGCGGTTGTCGGCCAGCGCCTCGGCCCGCCGGACCGGATCGATCGCGGTGAGGAATCCGCCCCGGCAGAGCGTGGTGACCACGAGCCCGGCGTCCCGTACGAGCTTGGCCGCGGCCTCGGTCCCGTACGCCTGGACGGGCTCGCGCCACAGCCCTACACCCGGCACCCCGAGCCGTACACAGGTCTCGGTCAGCTCGGGCAGGCCGAGCTGCCTGACCGTCATCTGGTTGATGCTGAAGCGCGACAGATCGCCCGGGGATGATGTGTTCAACGGTGCGCTCACTGTTCCACTCCGCCCACGCTGAGCAGGGATTTCATCCTGGCCTCGGCGACGGAGGGGTCCGGGAACAGCCCGAGCCCGTCGGCGAGTTCGTACGCCCGCGCGAGGTGCGGCAGCGAGCGCGCCGACTGGAGGCCGCCGACCATCGTGAAGTGGTCCTGGTGGCCGGCCAGCCAGGCGAGGAGAACCACACCGGTCTTGTAGAAGCGGGTGGGCGTCCGGAAAAGGTGACGGGACAGTTCGACCGTGGGGTCGAGGAGTTCCCGGAACCCCTTCGTGTCGCCGGTGTCCAGGACCCGTACGGCCGCCGCCGCCAGCGGCCCCAGCGGGTCGAAGATGCCGAGCAGCGCGTGGCTGAAGCCCTGGTCGTCGCCCGCGATCAGCTCGGGGTAGTTGAAGTCGTCGCCCGTGTAGCAGCGCACACCCTTGGGCAGCCGGCGGCGCAGCTCGATCTCGCGCTCGGCGTCCAGCAGGGAGATCTTGATGCCGTCGACCTTGTCGGGGTGATCGGAGATGACCTGGAGGAAGGTCTCGGTGGCCGCGTCGAGATCGGCGCTGCCCCAGTAGCCGTCCAGAGCGGGGTCGAACATCGGCCCGAGCCAGTGCAGTACGACCGGTTCCGACGCCTGACGCAGCAGGTGGGCATAGAGGTCCAGGTAGTCGTCAGGGGTGGTCGCGGCGGCGGCCAGGGCACGGGACGCCATCAGGATGGCCTGTGAGCCGGTGTCCTCGACGAGCGTCAGCTGCTCCTCGTACGCGGCCCTGACCTCAGCCAGTGAACGGCGGCCCGGCGCGAGCTGGTCGGTGCCCACGCCGCACGCGATCCGGCCGCCGACCGCCTTCGCCTCGGCGGCGGAGCGGCGGATCAGCTCGGCCGCCCCCGCCCAGTCCAGCCCCATGCCGCGCTGCGCGGTGTCCATGGCCTCGGCGACCCCGAGACCGTGCGACCACAGGTGGCGGCGGAAGGCGAGGGTGGCGTCCCAGTCGACGGCCGCGGGACCGTCGGGGCTGATGTCCGCGTACGGGTCGGCGACGACATGGGCGGCGGAGAAGACCCTACGGGAGGCGAGGGCGGTCCCGCCCTCCGTACCGGCCACTACGAAGGCGGCCGGTTCCGAACGGGGCGTATAGGGGCGCGTTCCGCCCCCTGGGGAAGGGAGCCGGATGGTCACAGCGTCAGCTCCGGTACGTCGAAGCGACGGCCCTCGGCCGAGGAACGGAGCCCCAGTTCGGCGAGTTGCACGCCGCGCGCGCCCGCGAGGAGGTCCCAGTGGTACGGCTCGTCGAGAACGACGTGGCGCAGGAACAGCTCCCACTGTGCCTTGAATCCGTTGTCGAACTCCCCGTTGTCCGGTACTTCCTGCCACTGGTCGCGGAAGGACTCGGTGGCGGGGAGGTCGGGGTTCCAGACCGGCTTGGGAGTGGCGCTGCGGTGCTGGACCCGGCAGCGGCGCAGCCCGGCGACGGCCGAGCCGTGGGTCCCGTCGACCTGGAACTCGACGAGTTCGTCGCGGTTGACGCGGACGGCCCAGGAGGAGTTGATCTGTGCGACGGCGCCACTGTCCAGCTCGAAGATGCCGTACGCGGCGTCGTCGGCGGTCGCGGCGTACGGCTTGCCGTGCTCGTCCCAGCGCTGCGGGATGTGCGTGGTGATGTGTGCCTGGACGCTGGCCACGCGCCCGAACAGCTCGTGCAGGACGTACTCCCAGTGGGGGAACATGTCGACGGTGATGCCGCCGCCGTCCTCGGCGCGGTAGTTCCAGGAGGGGCGCTGGGCGTCCTGCC
This sequence comes from Streptomyces sp. NPDC088124, assembly GCF_040685895.1. NCBI lineage: Bacteria > Bacillati > Actinomycetota > Actinomycetes > Kitasatosporales > Streptomycetaceae > Streptomyces > Streptomyces sp. NPDC088124. Next base: position 48,551 of record NZ_JBFBJB010000033.1, read on the forward strand.
AGTCGCCCTCGAAGACCCAGTAGCCGAACTCTCCCCTGATGGAGAGGATCTCGCCGAAGAACCCGCCGTCGATGAGGCGCTTCAGCTTGAGCAGTCCCGGCAGGAAGATCTTGTCCTGGACGACGCCGTGCTTGATCCCGGCGGTGCGGGCCAGCCGGGCCAGCTCCATGGCGCCTTCGAGGTCCGTCGCGGTCGGCTTCTCGGCGTAGATGTGCTTGCCCGCGTCGATCGCGTTCTTGATGGCCGCCACGCGGGCGGAGGTGACCTGGGCGTCGAAGTAGATGTCGATCGTGTCGTCCTCCAGGACGGCGTCGAGATCGGTCGACCACTCTGTGAGGCCGTGCCGTTCGGCGATCTCCTTGAGGGCGTGTTCCCTGCGGCCGACGAGGACGGGCTCGGGCCACAGCGTCTCGCCGCCCCCGAGGTCGAGCCCGCCCTGTTCACGGAGGGCGAGGATGGAGCGCAGCAGGTGCTGTCGGTATCCCATCCGCCCGGTGACGCCGTTCATGGCGATCCGCACTGTCCTGCGTGTCACGAAGTTCCCTCCATATGGCCGTGGCAGCCGTCGCGAGCGATGGACCGTATGGCCGCTGGCTGTAGCAAGCGCTTTCTATCCGGTAAGAAGCTAGCCTGCGACAGCGGTCGGGACAAGAGCCCGGCCCGATCACCGCTCCAACCCATCCGTACCCCTCGGAGGAATGCGATGACAGTCACCCTGGCGGATGTGGCGGCGCGCGCCCGGGTGTCACCCGCCACCGTCTCGCGCGTACTGAACGGCAACTACCCGGTCGCCGCCGCCACTCGGGAACGGGTGCTGCGGGCGGTCGACGACCTGGACTACGTGCTGAACGGCCCGGCCAGCTCTCTCGCCGCCGCCACCTCGGACCTGGTGGGCATCCTCGTCAACGACATCGCGGACCCGTTCTTCGGGATCATGGCGGGGGCGGCGCAGACCGAGATCGGCGGACAGGAGGGGACCGGGCGCGCGGGCGGCGAGAAGCTGGCCGTCGTCTGCAACACGGGCGGATCACCCGAGCGCGAACTGACCTATCTGACCCTGCTCCAGCGCCAGCGCGCCGCCGCGGTCGTGCTCACCGGCGGGGCGCTCGAAGACCCGGACCACATCGCCGCGATGACCACGAAGCTGGCGAAACTCGCGGACGCCGGGACCCGGGTGGTGCTGTGCGGACGGCCACCGCTGCCGGGCAGCGACGCGGCCGTCGCCTCGCTGGCCTTCGACAACCGGGGCGGCGGGCGCCGGCTGACGGAACACCTGCTGGCGCTGGGGCACCGGAGGATCGGCTACGTCGCCGGACCGATGGAGCGTACGACGACCCGGCACCGGCTGGAGGGACACCGGGCGGCACTCGCGGCCGCGGGGGCGTGGGACGGTGCCGACGGCGCGGGGAGCGCCGGCGGGGAGCCGGATCCGCTGACCGTGCACGGCCCGTACACCCGCCGGTCGGGGTACGAGGCGACGCTGGAACTGCTGCGGCGCGCGCCGGACCTCACGGCGGTGGTCGCGGCGAACGACACGGTGGCGCTGGGCGCGTGCGCCGCGGTGCGCGAGCGGGGGCTGCGGATCCCGGAGGACATCTCGGTGGCGGGCTTCGACGACCTGCCGTTCTCGGTGGACGCCACCCCGGCGCTGACGACCGTACGGCTGCCGCTGTACGAGGCGGGCGCACGGGCGGGCCGGCTGGCGATGGGCACGGAGACGCCGCCGCCGGGCGGGATCACCACGATCTCGGCGGAGCTGATGGCACGGGCGTCGACGGCACCACCGCGGGCGGACTGAGACGGGGACCGCACGGCCGCACGTGCGAGCGCGGGCGCGGGCGCGCGGAATGGCGGATGGGCAGCCGGGCGGCCGGGCGCGCGGGCCGGCAGGGCTGCGGACGGGCTGCCTGCCGACGGGCGGGGGCGAGGAGCGGCGGACCTATAGGGCGCGGCTGATTGGCGAGTGGACGCCAAAGTACCGAGAAGGCTTGCCGGGCACCGGCGGCCGGGCCTAGCGTTGACTCAGTCAAAGATCGGGGGCCGGCGAGCGTCCGGAGATGGGGTTGCCATGGCTGTGCAGGAAATGCGTGAGTTCAACCGCTTTTACACGAATCTGATCGGTGCGCTCGACTACGGCAAGCACCTGTACACGCCGTACACCCTCACCGAGTCACGGGTGCTGTACGAGCTGGCGCACGCACCGCGGACCGACGCGGCCGATCTGCGGGCCGAGCTGTCGCTCGACGCGGGATATCTGAGCAGGCTGCTGACCAAGTTCGAGCGGGACGGCCTGGTCGGCCGGGCGCCCTCCGAGGAGGACGCGCGGCGGCAGCGGATCACTCTCACCTCGCGGGGGCGCGAAACCGCGGAGTTGCTGGACGAGCGCTCGCGGGAGGCCGTGGGCACGCTGCTCGACCGGGTCGAGCCCGGGCGCCGCCCCGAGCTCGCCGACGCGATGCGTACGGTACGGGACATCCTCGGCACGGACAGGAGCAAAGCCGCCGGCAGGCGGGGCGCGGCCGTCCTGCGCGAGCCCGCGCCGGGCGAGCTGGGCTGGATCGTGCAGCGCCACGGCGCGGTGTACGCGGCGGAGTACGGCTTCAACACGGAGTTCGAAGGGCTCGTCGCCCGGATCGTCGCGGACTTCGCCCAGAACCACGACCCACGGCTGGAGCGGGTGTGGGTCGCCGAGCTGGACGGCATACCGGTGGGCTCGATCATGTGCGTGCGGGACGACGAGCCGGGCATACGGGGTGATGACGGCGGGCCGGTGACCGCCAGACTCCGTCTGCTTCTGGTCGAGCCCGAGGCACGGGGCCACGGGCTGGGCGAACGCCTGATCGGCGCGGTGGTGGATTTCGCCCGCTCGGCGGGGTACGAGGAACTGACCCTCTGGACCAATGACATCCTCTCCGCCGCCCGCGCCCTCTATCAGCGCGCCGGATTCACCCTCGTCGCAGAGCAACAGCACCACTCGTACGGGGCGGACCTGATAGGCCAGGACTGGCACCTTCTGCTCAAGGAAGGAGCCGCCACCCGCCAGAAAGGAACACCACAGTGAAGTTCGCTTTCTCCACCCTCGGAATCCCGGGCCTGCCCATCCCCGAGGTCGTCGCCCTCGCCGCCGCCTCCGGCTATCAGGGAGTCGAGCTGCGGACCCATCCGGAGGAACCGGTGCACCGGGGCATGGGCCGCCGCGACCGCGCCCTCGTGGTCGAGGAGTTCGAGCGGGCCGGCATCGAGATAGTGGGGCTGGCCGGGTACGCCCGGGTGGCCAAGGCGGACGTGGACGAGGACCAGTTGCGCCAGGAGCTGGAGGAACTGCTCTCGCTGGCACGGGATCTCGGTGCCCCGTTCATCCGGGTCTTCCCCGGCGGCGGCGACCAGACCGCCGACGAGGCGGACACCCTGGCGGCGCGGCGGCTGGCCGCGGCCGCGGAGACGGCCACGGACTACGGCGTACGGATCCTGCTGGAGACCCATGACTCGCACCGCACGGGCAAGGACGCGGCGCGCGTGCTGGGCCCGGTCGGACACCAGCAGGTGGGGGTGGTCTGGGACGTGATGCACACCTGGCTGGGCGGCGAGTCCCCGATCACCACCCACGGCATACTCGCCCCGCACCTGGGCTACGTCCAGGTGAAGGACATCGCCTCTGCCGAGGACAAGACGCCGCTCCCCCTGGGAGCCGGGGTGCTGCCGCTGGGCGAGTGCCTGGCCCTGCTCGACGACAGCACCTGGGTCTGCTGGGAGTACGAGAAGCGCTGGTACCCACAGGCGGCGGACCTCCCCGCCCTGCTGGCGCCCGGGCGGGCCTATCTGGAGGGGCTGATACGCGAGCACCGGAGGGGCTGACGCGCAAGAACCGCTGAGCGGCGACCGGCCTGCGGTCAGGCGCCCGTTGTCGAGCCCGGCCGGATGATCATCAGGATGGTGACCACCGCCCACAGCAGGTTGAAGATGCCGGTGAACATGGCGAGTTGAGCCGTCGCGGACCTCGGCACAGCAATCGGGTTCTCGTCCCCCGCGGCGGGCGGGACGGAGCCGCCGGAGGCGGCGGGGGCGAGGCTCCCGGCGGGGGTCGCCATCTCCAGGAGGGCGCTCTGGCGCGGAAGGACCAACGCCCCCAGGACCACCGCCGCCACGAGGGTCAGGGCCATGGAGACGATCAGCCAGGTGTCTCCCAGGACGCCCATGTTCTTCGCCGTGGCCAAACCGAAGACGGGGACGGCGACGCCGGCCACCGCGTACACGCGGCAGATGCGGTGCAGCACGGTGACGTTCGCCCAGGCGTCCCGGTCGCCCGGTGCGGCGCTCGCGCGGCGGACGGCGGGCGGGAACATGCTGGCCGCCACCGTGACCGGGCCTATGGCGATGATCGCCGCGATGACGTGCAGGGAGAGGAGGAGCTTGGTCATGACTGTGGTCCGTCGGATGTGGCCGGCGAGCGCCGGGGCGGTGGGTGCGGGTCGAGCAGGGTGGGCGGAGTGGGCGGAGTGGGCGGGCGCCTTCGCCGCGTCAGGGGCCTGCACGGCCGACGGGGCGCCGCTGCCGACGCTAGTCAGCCGCCGGAACCCCGGACAGTGGCCGGAGTGCCAGGTGTCAACGGATTCCTGCCACGCCACCGGAGGCGCCGGGAGCACCCGGGGCAGAAGGGGCGCTCAGCGCAGAAGGCGCGACCGGGGTACCCGGAGGTGGCGACAATCCGTTGGCCCTCTACATTCCTGCCATGCACACCTTGGCTGTCCTCGCGCTCGACGGAGTCATCGCCTTCGACCTCGCCACCCCCATCGAGGTCTTCTCCCGTACCCGGCTGCCCGACGGCAGCGCCGCCTACGAGGTGCGAATCTGCGCCGCGGGCGGCGCGGGCGAGGAGGTCGACGCCGGGGCCTTCACACTGCGGGCACCGTGGGGGCTGGAGGCGCTTGCCGAGGCCGACACGATCGTGCTCCCGGGGCTCGCCGATCCGACCGCGCCCGTGCCCGAGGAAGTCCTGGAGGCGCTGCGGCGGGCGGCGGCCGGGGGCACTCGTATCGCCTCGATCTGCGCCGGGGCGTTCACGCTCGCCGCCACCGGGCTGCTGGACGGGCTGCGGGCCACCACGCACTGGGCCGCCGCCCCGAAGCTGGCCGAGCGGTATCCCGCGGTCGAGGTGGACGCCGCGGTGCTGTACGTGGACAACGGGCAGTTCCTGACCTCGGCCGGGGCCGCCGCGGGGCTCGACCTCTGTCTCCATCTCATCCGGCGGGACCACGGTTCCGCCGTGGCGGCCGACGCCGCGCGGCTGTCCGTGATGCCGCTCGAACGCGACGGCGGGCAGGCCCAGTTCATCGTCCACCCCCGGCCCCCGACGCCTCAGGGGTCGGCCCTGGAACCACTGCTGCACTGGCTGGAGGAGAACGCGGGACAGGATCTGACGCTCGACGACATCGCCGACCGGGCCGGCATGAGCACCCGTACCCTCAACCGGCGCTTCCGCGAGCAGACCGGGACCACGCCGCTCCAATGGCTGCACCGGGCCCGGATCCGTGAGGCGCAGTATCTGCTGGAGACGACCGGGCACCCTGTCGACCGGATCGCCACGCGGGTCGGCTTCGGCTCGCCGACCGCCTTCCGTGATCGTTTCAAGCGCCTCGTGGGGACGAGCCCGCACGCGTACCGACACGCGTTCCGGCGGACACCGGAGGCCGCGGGCCCGCCCGTCCGCGGCAGCGGCAGCGGCAGCGGCAGCGGCAGCGGCAGCGGCAGCGGCAGCAGGACTGTCGCCGTCGCCGGCTCCGTCGAACCGGCCTCGACCGTGTAGCGGCCGTACGGATCCGCCGATGGTTGAATTGAGCATTGCTTACGTTTTTGTCGTTTTGTCGATGATTCCGCTTCCCGGGAGGCGACCATGCTCGATCTGGCCCGGCTGCGCGCCCTGCACGCCGTCTCCGTGCACGGCTCCGTGGCGGCCGCCGCCTCCGCCCTCGGCTACACCCCCTCGGCCGTGTCGCAGCAGATCACCAAGTTGGAGCGGGAGACCCGTACGACCCTGTTGGAGCGGCGCGGGCGCGGGGTCGCGCTCACGGACGAGGCCCGGCATCTCGCCGCCACCGCCGAGGAACTCCTCGCCATCGTCGAGCGCGCCGAGACCTCCCTGGAGGAGCGCAGGGGACAGCCGACCGGGCGGCTCGTCGTCGGCGCGTTCGCCACCTCGGCGCGCGGGCTGCTCCCCGGCGTACTGGCGGAGCTGGCCACGCTCCACCCCACCCTCGACGTCCGGCTCCGTGAGATCGACCCGCACCTCTCCGTCGACCTGGTCGCCCGGGGCGCCCTCGACCTCGCCGTCGCCCACGACTGGGACATCGCCCCGCTGCCCGCCCCCGAGGGGGTGGAGCAGGCGGTCATCGGGGAGGACCCCTGCGACCTGCTCGTCCACGCCTCACATCCACTGGCGGCGCGTTCCTCCATACGCAGGGAGGAGCTGTCGGGCGAGCGCTGGATCTGCCAGCCGCCGGGCACGGTCTGCCACGACTGGCTGGTCCGCACACTGCGGGCGGCCGGCTGCGAGCCGGATCTCGCGCACCAGGCCGAGGAGACCCACACCCAGCTCGCCCTGGTGGCGGCGGGGCTCGGCGTCGCCATGCTCCCCCGGCTGGGGCGCGGGCCGCTGCCCGAGGGGGTACGGGCGGTCACCCTGGACCCGGTTCCGATGCGCCGGCTGTACGCCCTGTGGCGCACCGGCGCCGCGCGACGCCCGGCCGTCACGGCGGCGGTGGACGCGTTGCGGCGCCACTGGCCGAGCGTCGCCGCCCTTGCCGCCCCCGCCACCCCTGCCGCCTCTGCCGCCCCCGCTGCCGTACCGGCACCGGTGACGCAGGCCCCGTAGGGCTCGCTGAACGGCTTGGGTGGCAGATCTCTTGACCGGCAGTTACTTTCCGGATAACCGTGAATCCCTGGAAGTTTCCTTCACTTCCCTCGCAGCACACGGCCGGAAGGAGCACCTGTGCACGACCGGACCATCTCCAGACGCACCCTCCTCACCGCAACCGCCGTAGCGGCGGCTGCCGTTACCACCACAGCCGCCGCCACTCCCCCCGTCGCCGCCCGCACCCCCGCCGCCACCCGCGACCGGCTCCGCCGCCTCGTCGCCCGGATGAGCCTGGAGGAGAAGGTCGGCCAGCTCTTCGTCATGCGGGTGTACGGGCACTCCGCCACCGCTCCCGACCAGGCCGACATCGACGCCAACCTCGCCGAGATCGGCGTCCGCACCGCCGCCGAGCTGATCTCCACGTACCACGTCGGCGGCATCATCTACTTCGCCTGGGCCCACAACACCCGCGATCCGCACCAGATCGCCGGGCTCTCCAACGGCATCCAGCGGGCCGGCCTGGCCCAGCGCACCCCCGTGCCGCTCCTCGTCGCCACCGACCAGGAGCACGGCATCGTCGCCCGGGTCGGCAAGCCCGCCACCCTGCTGCCGGGTGCGATGGCGCTCGGCGCCTCCCGTTCGCGCTCCGCCGCCCGCGAGGCCGCCCGGATCGCCGGGGCGGAGCTGGCCGCGATGGGGATCAACCAGAACTACGCGCCCGACGCCGACGTCAACGTCAACCCGGCCAACCCGGTCATCGGGGTACGGTCCTTCGGCGCCGACCCGCAGGCCGTGGCCGGGATGGTCGCCGCCCAGGTGACGGGGTATCAGAGCGCGGGGATCGCCACCGCCGCCAAGCACTTCCCGGGCCACGGCGACACGAAGGACGACAGCCACTACTCCCTCCCCACGATCCATCACACGCTCGCGCAGTGGACGGAACTGGACGCCCCGCCGTTCCGCGCGGCGATCGCCGCCGGTGTCACCTCGATCATGACCGCGCACATCGTCGTCCCGGCCCTCGACCCGAGCGAGGACCCGGCGACCCTCTCCCGCCCCATCGTCACCGGCGTCCTACGCGAACAGCTCGGCTACGACGGGGTGGTAGTCACCGACGCGCTCGGCATGGAGGGCGTACGGCAGAAGTACGGCGACGCCCGCGTCCCGGTCCTCGCCCTCCAGGCGGGCGTGGACCAGCTGCTCAACCCGCCGCATCTCGACCTCGCCTGGAACGCGGTCCTGACGGCGGTCAAGGACGGCGAACTCTCCGTCCGCCGCATCGAGGAATCGGTTCTGCGGATCCTCGAACTCAAGGAGCGGCTCGGGCTGTTCCGCGATCCGTACGTCACCGGCCGCGACGTGGACCGTACGGTCGGCACCCGCGCCCACCTCGCCGCCGCCGACCGGATCGCCGACACCACGACCACCCTGCTCACCAACGAGCGCGGCCTGCTGCCGCTGAGCCGCCGCCGGGAGCGGAACGTCCTGGTCGTCGGCGCCGATCCGGCCTCGCCCTCCGGGACGACCGGGCCGCCGACCACGGTCCTCGCCACCGCCCTGAACGAGCTGGGCTTCAGCGCCACGGCACTGTCCACGGGTACGGCGCCGACCACCGCGAAGATCGACGAGGCGGTGGCGGGCGCGCGGGGCAAGGACGCGGTCGTGGTCGCCACGTACAACGTCTCGGCCACCAGCTCCCAGCGCACGCTGGTCAGCGCGCTGGCCGCGACCGGGGTGCCGGTCGTGACGGTCGCGATCCGCAACCCGTACGACATCGCGCGGCTCTCCGGCGTCGCCGCCTCCCTCGCCACGTACTCCTGGACGGATGTCGAACTGCGCGGCGCGGCGCGGGTGATCGCGGGCCGCGTCCGGCCCAGGGGGCTGCTGCCCGTGCCCGTACAGCACGCGGACGATCCGGCGCGGGTGCTGTACCCGATCGGCCATGGGCTGAGTTACTGACGGCGTGGCGGAGACGGAACGTGGGGTGCGCGGCCGGTGGTTGACGGCCGGGCACCCCACATCCATGAGCTCAAGGCCTCACGGGCCTAAGGCCTCACGGTCCTAACGCCGCACGGGCCTAAGGCTTTACGGGCTTACGGGCTTACGGGCTTACGGGCGCAGCGCGTGCTCCCGCTGCACCTTCTGCCTGTCGAGCTTGCTGTCGAACGGCGCCAGCGGCTTCGCCTTCGCCGCGTCCTTCTGGACCGCGGCCGGGGCGACGCCCGCCCACTCCAGGATCCTGGCCGTCGCCTTCGCCTGCTCGTCGGGCACGAGACCGGCGACATTGGCACCGTGGTTGGCACCCGGCGCCACGTACACGTAGCTGTCGCGCGCGCCCTTGCCCAGGCGGAAGGGCTCGGCACCCCACGGGTCGTTCTGTCCGTACACGAACAGCATCTGGTTCGCGTGGTGGCGGACCCAGCTGTCGACGGCGGGCATCGCCAGCGGGTTGAACCGCATCGGGATGGAGCGCGGCACGAAGTTCCGCGGCGGCTGGTACCCGTACCGGCTCAGCTTGCCCAGGTGCGGCAGCTTGATGGTGGGCGAGCCGAGCTCGGTACCCGCCTGGTAGTAGTACGGCGTGTACGGCTCCAGCCCCTGGTCCGTGTAGAAGGAGAACCCGGAGATCGAGTCGATGATGTCGTAGATCTCCTGGTCGGAGGCGGTGGCCGGCGGGATGTACTGGCAGTCCGACTCCGAGCTGTACTGCCAGAAGGCCCAGACGAAGTCGAGGACCACGGCTTCGTACGCCCGGTCGAGCGAGCCGACCGTCGTGAAGGTCGCGCCCTCGGCCTCCGCCCACTCCTGGTAGCGCCGCTCCAGCGGCACGCGCCGGACGAGCGCCTCGCGCTGCACGGCGTTGAGCCGGTCGCGGCACTCCTTGGTGCCCACGCGCTCGAAGAACCGGTCGTACGCCGAGTCCTCCTTGTTGATCACGTCGTTGGGCGCGACGTACGCGACGACGCCGTCCATGTCGCGCGGGTAGAAGCGCTCGTAGTACGTGGCGGTCATGCCGCCCTTGGAACCGCCCGTGGCGAGCCACTTCTTGTCGTAGATCTTCTTCAGCGCGGTGAAGATCCGGTGCTGGTCACTGGCCGCCTGCCAGATCGTCAGCTTCGACCAGTCGGCCGGCTGCGGCCGGGACGGGGTGAAGAAGCGGTACTCCAGGGAGACCTGGTTGCCGTCGACGATCCGGGTCGGCTCGCTGCGGCTCGGGTTGGTGGAGACGTTGTAGCCGCTGGTGAAGAAGACCGTGGGGCGGCTGGTGTCCTTGTGCAGCAGAGTGAGGCGCTGCTGGAAGGTGCCCTTGGACGGATTCCGGTGATCGACCGGCTGCGTGTAGTTGAGAACGAAGTAGCGGTACCCCTCGTACGGCTTCTCCTGGATCAGGCTCATCCCCGGGATCGCGAGGATACGGTCCTTGATGTCGGTGGCGGCGGTGGCCGCTTCCGGTGCGGCCGCGGTGGCCGTGGCGGCGTTGGCCGTGGCCACGCTTGCCGTGGTCACGGTGCCTATGACCAGTACGAGCGACAACACCCATCTCAGCGCCTTGCGCATTCACGCTCCCTGTGTTCATGACAGACGCCGTGAACTTAACCGGATCGGCACCCGACCCGCCAGACCCGCACCTCCCGGTCTGACGGCCGGTCACCCCCCGGACGCGGAGCAGCGGGAGGTCCGCGGGGTCAGCAGAGGATCCAGCCCGTGGAGCCCTTCTTCCCCGAGACCACGCCGGAGGCCCGTACGCAGCGGTTCAGCGCGTGCACCGTGACCGGCCCCGCCTGACGTGTGTAACTCCCGCTGTCCACCACGGGGTTCCCGCCGCGCGGCTGGAGACTGACCGACATGGCGCGCTTCTTGCCCGGGTTCTTGGCGACGGTGAGCGCACAGGCGTACCCGCGCGCCTTGTAGATGCGCAGCTCGCCGGTGGCGAAGGCCACCGTCTTCTCCGGCCGCCCCGAACAGACGGACGCGGCCTCGGCGCCCTGCGCGCCGGAGGCACCCACCACGAGGGCGCCTGTGGCGGTCAGCGTCACGAGGCCGTGCAGCAGCACCTTGGGCACCCTGCCGCCGCCGTTGAATCCGAACACCCATTCCCCCAAGCGTTGTCATGCGTACGTACGTACGACGCCCCGGGCGGTCCGGATGGTTGCAGGAGCGTGCGGGAGCCACGGCGGTCCCGTAGGCCGCGGCGGTCCTGCAAGCCGCGGTGGACTCGTAGGTCGCGGCGGTCCTGTAGGCCACGGCGGGCTTGCAGGTCACCGCGGCCGCGCGTCCGGCCGGGCGCCTCACGAGACGACCGCGGGCTCCTCCTCCCCGATGAAGCTCCGCCACAGCCGCGTGTACCGGCCGTCCAGCGCGAGCAGTTCCTCGTGCGTGCCGTCCTCCACGACCTGCCCATGGTCCATGACGATCACCCGGTCCGCGCGCGCCGCCGTCGTCAGCCGGTGCGCGACAATCAGGGTGGTGCGCGCGCGAGCGCTCGATGAGGGGTGGTGGCCGGGCGACGGGTGGGCCGTACGGCGCCCCGCGAGCCGGTCGGTCGCCTGGTTGACCAGCGCCTCGCTGGCCAGGTCCAGGGCGGCGGTCGCCTCGTCCAGCAGCAGGATGTCCGGGTCGACCAGTTCGGCGCGGGCGAGGGCGATGAGCTGGCGCTGCCCGGCGGAGAGGTTGCGGCCGCGCTCGGCGACCTCGTGCAGATAGCCGCCGTCCAGGGTGGCGATCATCTCGTGCGCGCCGACCGCGCGCGCCGCGGCCTCCACCTCCGCGTCGGTCGCCTCGGGGCGCCCGTACGCGATGGCGTCGCGGACCGTACCGACGAAGAGGTACGCCTCCTGCGGGACGACGCCGAGCCGGCGCCGGTACGCCGTCAGGTCCAGGTCGCGCAGATCGGTACCGTCGGCCGTGACCCGGCCACCGGTCGGGTCGTAGAACCGCGCGACCAGTTTGACGAGCGTCGACTTGCCGGCGCCGGTCTCGCCGACGAAGGCGACGGTCTGCCCGGCCGGTATGCGCAGGTCGACCCCGCTGAGGGCGGCCTCCCCCGAACCGCCGGATGTGACGCCGCCCGCTGTCACATCGCCCGCCGTCGCATCGGCCACCGTTCCGGCATCGACCTCCTCGCCCTGGTACGCGAAGTGGACGTCCTCGAAGGTGAGCTCCCCGCGCAGCGACAGCACGTCGAGGGCCTTCTTCGGGGCCGCCGTCGACGTCGGCTCCCGCAGCAGCTCCTGGATCCGGCCGAGCGAGACGGTCGCCTGCTGGTAGCCGTCGAAGACCTGCGAGAGCTGCTGCACGGGTGCGAAGAACAGGTCGATGTAGAGGAGGTACGCGACCAGCGCGCCCGTCGTCAGCGTCCCCGCCTCCACCCGGCCCGCGCCCACGATCAGCACGGCCGCCGCCGCCACCGACGACAGGAGCTGGACGAAGGGGAAGTAGACCGATATCAGCCACTGGCCGCGCACCCGGGCCGCGCGGTAGTGGTCGCTGCGGCCGGCGAAGCGCTCGCCGCTGTCGCCCTCGCGCCGGAACGCCTGCACGATGCGCAGCCCGGACACCGACTCCTGGAGGTCGGCGTTGACGACACTGATGCGCTCGCGCGCGAGTTCGTACGCCTGGACGCTCTTGCGGCGGAAGAAGACCGTACCGATGATCAGCACGGGCAGCGTCGCGAAGACGACGAGCGCCAGCTCCAGGTCGATCACGAGCAGGACGACGAGGATGCCGACGAAGGTGACGACGGAGACGAACGCGGTGACCAGCCCGGTCTGCAGGAACGTCGACAGGGCGTCGACGTCGGTGGTCATCCGGGTCATGATGCGGCCGGTCAGCTCGCGCTCGTAGTAGTCGAGTCCGAGCCGTTGGAGCTGCGCGAAGATCTTCAGGCGCAGGGAGTAGAGAATCCTCTCCCCGGTGCGGCCGGTCTTCCGCATCTCGCCGATCTGGGCCGCCCACTGGACCAGCACGGTCAGCAGGCCGAGCGAGGCGGCCACCCATACCGCGCCGAGCGCGAGCTGTTCGACGCCCTGGTCGATGCCGTGCCGGATGAGGACCGGCAGCAGCAGCCCCATCCCGGCGTCCACGGCGACCAGGGCCAGGCTGGCCAGCAGCGGCAGTCCGAAGCCGCGCAGCAGCCTGCGCAGCCCGTACGACTCCTCGGCGGCGACGGCGCGCGCCTCGTCGACCTCGGGGACATCGGTGGCCGGGGGCAGCGCCGCGACCTGGGCGAGCAGTTCGGGGGTGGCGCCGGCGTCGGCCGGGGCACCGGCGGCGAGTTCGTCCCGTACCCACAGGGCGGGGGTGACGCCGCGCTCCGCGTCGAACTCGGCGTCGATCTCCTGCTGGACCTGCTGGAGGGCGAGGTCGTCCGCCGGGCAGCCGTCCGTCACCGGACAGCCGTCCTTCGTACGCGCCGATGACGGCGACGGCCCCGCCGCCGGCCGAGAGGCCTCGGGCGCGCCCGCGTCCGGCGTTCCCACCGCCGACATGCCCGCGTCCGGCGTTCCCACCGCCGACATGCCCGCGTCCGACGTGCCCGCGTCCGGCGCGGCGGCGTCGCGGGCGCCTCCCGGTGAGGTGGAGCCCAGTTCGTCGGGCTCGGTCAGCAGCCGCCGGTAGAGGGCGGAGCGTTCCTGGAGTTCCTCGTGCGTACCGACATCCGAGAGGCGTCCCGCGTCCAGTACGGCGATCCGGTCGGCCAGGCCGAGCGTGGAGCGGCGGTGGGCGATGAGCAGCGTCGTGCGCCCGGCCATCACCGCGCGCAGCGCCTCGTGGATCTCGTGCTCCACCCGGGAGTCGACGGCCGAGGTGGCGTCGTCCAGGACGAGCAGCCGGGGGTCGGTGAGGATCGCGCGGGCGAGGGCGATGCGCTGGCGCTGGCCGCCCGAGAGCGTGAGGCCCTGCTCGCCGACCTTGGTGCCGTAGCCGCCGGGCAGTTCGCTGATGAAGCCGTGGGCCTGGGCGGCGCGGGTGGCCCGGAAGATCTCCTCGTCGGTGGCGTCGGGTTTGCCGTACGCGATGTTGGCGCGGACCGTGTCGGAGAAGAGGAAGCTGTCCTCGGGCACGAGGCCGATCGCGGCGCGCAGCGAGGCGAGGGTGAGTTCGCGGACGTCCCGGCCGCCGACGAGGACGGCGCCGTGGGTCACGTCGTAGAAGCGGGGCAGCAGAAGCGAGAGCGTGGACTTGCCGCTGCCGGAGGCGCCGACGACGGCGACGGTCTCACCGGGGGCCAGCTCCAGCGAGAAGCCGTCGAGGACGGGGCGGCCGTCCTCGTACGCGAAGGACACGTCGTCGAACTCGACCGACGCCTCCGCGTCGGCCGGCAGCTCCTTCGCCCCGTCCTGGAGGGTGGGTTCGGTGTCGATCAGCTCCAGTACGCGTTCCACCCCGGCCCGCGCCTGCTGGCCGACGGTCAGGACCATGGCGAGCATCCTGACGGGGCCGACGAGCTGGGCCAGATAGGTGGAGAAGGCGACGAACGTGCCGAGGGTGATCTGCCCCCGGGTGGCCAGCCAGCCGCCGAGCGCGAGCATCGCGACCTGCCCGAGCGCGGGGACCGCCTGGAGCGCGGGGGTGTAGCGGGCGTTGAGCCGGATGGTCCGCAGCCGGCCGGCGAACAGCTTGCGCCCGGCCTCGCGGAGCTTCCCGGTCTCCTGGTCCTCCTGGCCGAAGCCCTTGACGACGCGGACGCCGGAGACGGCGCCGTCCACGACACCGGCGACGGCACCGGCCTGCGACTGGGCGTACCAGGTGGCCGGGTGCAGCTTGGTACGGCTGCGGCGGGCTATGTACCAGAGGGCGGGCGCGACGGCCAGGGCTATCAGGGTCAGCGGCGGCGACAGCCACGCCATGATCGCCAGGGACATCAGGAAGAGCAGGACGTTGCCGATGGTCATCGGCAGCATGAAGAGCAGCCCCTGGATGAGCTGGAGGTCGCTGGTGGCGCGACCGATGACCTGCCCGGTGGAGAGGGTGTCCTGACGGCGCCCGTCGAGCCGGGAGATGGTGGCGTACATCTCCGTACGGAGGTCGTGCTGGACGTCGAGGGCGAGCCGTCCGCCGTAGTACCGGCGGATGTAGGTGGCCACGTAGACGACGAGCGCGGCGACGACGAGCAGCCCGGTCCAAACGTACAGCGAGCGGTCTCCCGCGCCGATCACGTCGTCGATGACGACCTTGGTGATCAGCGGGACGAGGGCCATCACCGCCATGCCGGCCAGCGACGATCCGAGCGCGAGAATCACATTGCGCCGATACCGCCACGCGTACCCGGCCAGCCGCCGTGCCCAGCCCTGCTCCGCCGACCCGCCCGCCACTGCTGCCTCCTGTCGCCCGGACGCCGTCGGGACGTCCTGATCTGCCGGAATGCACCAACGCGGGCGAGAGCGGATTTCATCCCTCCGCAACAAATACCGGTCTCCGGTCCTAGACCTGACCTAGGACCGGAGACTCGCACATAAGTTCGCACCGGGGGCCGGGGGTCGCGTCAAGGGACCGCAAGGGACCTCCAGTCGATCACCCAGCGGCGCGGAAGCGTCAGCGCGTCGCCGGAACGGCCTCCCTCGCCGCCTTCTCCGGGGTCGCCGGAACGGCCTCGTACGGCGTCTGCGGTACGGAGTGGACGGCGGCCCCCGTCTTCGCCGCCACGGGGTTGAGGTCCTTGTGGACCGCCTTCGCGACGGCCTGGATGGTGTTGACGCCGTCGTTCATCGTCTTGTTGTCGTGGGTGAGCACGCTGATCGTGTAGTCGTGCCCCTTGCCGGTGAACGCGCCGACGCTGTGCACGCGCCAGCCATGGGTGGAGCGGGAGAGCCAGCCGTTCTTGAGCTGGACGGTGGCGGTCGCCGGGGCCCCGGCGGGCACGCCCCAGCGCTGGGAGGCGACGACCTTGCGCATCCGCTCCAGGATGAAGGCGCGCGAGTTGTCGCTGAGCACGGTGTTCTTCGCGGTGATCAGGGCGAGCAGCTTCTGCTCGTCCCGGGCGGTGATCTGGGTGAGGCCCCAGTATCCGCCCGTGCCGGGGACGGTCAGGGTCATGCCGGCCGCCTTGAGGAAGCCCTTGATCTTCGTCAGGCCGAGCTGCTTCCACAAGGTGGTGGTGGCCGCGTTGTCCGACTTGGTGATCATGGCCGTGGAGAGGTCGACCTCACGCTGGGTCAGATAGCGGTTGGTCTTCTTCGCGTCCCAGAGCAGGGTGGCGAGGACGGTCACCTTGACCACGCTGGCGGAGTCGTACTTCTGCGTCGCCCGCAGGGTGCAGGTCGTCTTCGTCGTACGGTCGAAGACACCGACGGCGGTCGTGGACGCTCTGTTCTTGAGCGCCGCGGTGATGTCCTTGGTGAGCCGGTCGGCGAGCCCCGCCTTCCCCGAGGTGCAGACGACGGCGGGCGCGGCCGCGGCGGCGGGCGCGGCTCCCGCCACGGCCGCGACCGGAACGAGCACGCCCGCGGCGAGCGCCACGGAGAGCGCCCCACGGGCCCGCCGCCGGGAGGAGAAACCCGTTCCCGGACGCTGTCCTGGTGCTGATGTCCACTGCTGGGTCATGTCGGGTCCCGTCCCCCTGGATGTCGGCGAACGCGCCCCGCGGCACGCTCACTGACACATGACTCACCAGCGTCGGCGAATGGTTGTACGGGGCCGGGTCACACTTGCGGACAAGCGGGACCCGGCGCTCAGGTGTCCAGGTGCGTCGGGGCGAACATGCGCAGCAGGGCGGGGAGTACGACCACGGAAGGGCCGGGCTCGGCGAGCGCCTTCGCCAGGTCCTCGCGCAGGGAATCCGGTGCCGTACGGACCGCGGGGACGCCGAAGGACCGGGCCAGGGCGACGAAGTCGGGCCGGGACAGCTCCGTCCCCGTCGGCTCGCCGAAGGCGTCCGTCATGTACTCGCGGAGGATGCCGTAGCCGCCGTCGTCCACGATCAGCCAGGTCACCGGCAGGTCGTAC
The DNA here is from genome assembly GCF_040685895.1 of Streptomyces sp. NPDC088124. NCBI lineage: Bacteria > Bacillati > Actinomycetota > Actinomycetes > Kitasatosporales > Streptomycetaceae > Streptomyces > Streptomyces sp. NPDC088124. Next base: position 65,346 of record NZ_JBFBJB010000033.1, read on the forward strand.
TGGCGGGCGGTGGCCAGCTCCGCGAGGGAGTACATCGCCCCGCCGTCCCCCGACACCGCCAGGACCGGCTTCGTACGGTCGGCCGCCGCGGCGCCGAGCGCCGCCGGGAAGCCGTACCCGAGGCCGCCCGCGCCCTGGCCCGAGTGCATCGGGCCCGGCCAGGCGGACCAGGCCCAGTAGGCGAGGATCGTCATGTCCCAGAAGCTGGGGGACGTGGCGGGCAGGGCGTCGCGGACGGCGGCCAGCACGCGCCGCTCCAGCGTGAGGTCCTGGGCCGCGATCCGCTCCCGTACCCGCTCCAGCACCGTCCGTACGGACGCGGCGGCGGCCGGGTCCGGGCGCTCGTCCACCGAATCCACCAGCGCGGCCAGCGCGAGCCTGGCGTCGGCGTGGATGCCCAGCGCGGGGTGGTTGGACTCCAGCTTGCCGAGGTCCGCCTCGATCTGGATCACCCGGCCGCGCGGGCGGAAGGTGTGGTAGTTCGAGGACAGCTCGCCCAGCCCGGAGCCGACCACCAGCAGCACGTCCGCGTCCTCCAGGAAGTCCGTGGTGTGCCGGTCCTCCATCCAGGACTGGAGGGAGAGCGGATGCTCCCAGGGGAAGGCGCCCTTGCCCCCGGCTGTCGTGACGACCGGCGCGTCCAGCTTCTCCGCGAGCGCGCGCAGCTTGCCGGAGGCGTCCGCCCGGACCACCCCGCCGCCCGCGATGATCACCGGCCGGGCCGCGTGCGACAGCGCCCGCGCCGCGACGGCGGTCAGCTCGGGGCGCGGGTGCAGCTCGCGCGGGGTGGCGTCCATCGCCGTGACGACCGGCAGCGAGACCTCCGCGAGCAGCACGTCCTGCGGGATCTCCACCCACACCGGGCCGTGCGGGGCGGTGAGCGCGGACTCCCAGGCGGCGGCGAGCGCGGACGGGATCTGCGAGGCCTTACGGACGGGATGGACGGACTTGACGATGTCGCGGAAGGACGCCTGCTGGTCGCGGAGTTCGTGCAGATACCCGTGGCGCCCGCCGCCCAGGCCCGCCGCCGGTACCTGGCTGGAGATGGCCAGCACGGGCGCCGAGGCCGCCGCCGCCTCCTGGAGCGCCGCGAGCGAGGTCAGGGCGCCGGGGCCGGTGGAGAGCAGCAGCGGGGCGACCTCGCCGGTGACCCGGCCGTACGCGTCGGCGGCGAACCCCGCGTTGTTCTCGACGCGCAGCCCGATGTACCGGAGCGAGGAGCGGCGCAGGGCGTCGAACATGCCGAGGGCGTGCTGTCCCGGCAGGCCGAAGACGGTCGTGGCGCCGAGCCCGTACAGCGTCTCGACGACGAGATCGCCGCCGCGCCGGCCGGGTGGCGGGGACAGCGCCGCGGCGGCCTGCTCCGGGGTGAGGCGCACCACGTCGTGGTCGTGATCGTGCATCAGCGCGCCTCGGCGGCAGCGCTGTTGGCGCCCCCGGCGACCGGTGCGGTCCTGGCGATCTGGCGGGACATGACCGTCGTCAGCTCGTACGCCGTGTGGGAGGCGGCGACCGAGGTGATCTCCGCGTGGTCGTACGCGGGCGCGACCTCCACCACGTCGGCGGAGACCAGCCGGCAGGAGGCCAGCCCCCGGATGATCTCCAGGAGTTCCCTGGAGGTCAGCCCGCCGGCCTCGGGCGTGCCGGTGCCCGGTGCGTGCGCCGGGTCCAGGACGTCGATGTCGACGGAGATGTAGAGCGGCCGGTCCCCGATCCGCTGCCGCAGCTGGTCCGCGATCTCGTCCACGCCCCGGCGCATCACATCGGCGGAGGTGACGATCCCGAACCCCATCCTGGCGTCCTCGTCCAAGTCCCGCTTCCCGTACAGCGGGCCGCGCGTCCCGACGTGCGAGAGCGCCTCCGTGTCGAGGATGCCCTCCTCGACGGCCCGGCGGAACGGGGTGCCGTGGGTGTACTCCGCACCGAAGTAGGTGTCCCAGGTGTCCAGATGGGCGTCGAAGTGGAGCAGCGCGACCGGTCCGTGCCGCTTCGCGGCCGAACGGAGCAGCGGGAGTGCGATCGTGTGGTCGCCGCCGAGGGTCATCAGCCGTGCGCCGGTGCCCAGCAGGTCGTCGGCGGCCGCCTCGATCGTGTCGACCGCCTCGTTGATGTCGAACGGGTTCGCGGCGATGTCCCCGGCGTCCGCGACCTGCGCGAGCGCGAACGGGGAGGCGTCCTGCGCGGGGTTGTACGGGCGCAGCAGGCGCGATGCCTCCCGGATCGCGTTGCCGCCGAAGCGGGCGCCCGGCCGGTAGGAGACCCCGGTGTCGAAGGGGACGCCGACGACCGCGACATCGGCCGTGCCGACCTCGTCCAGCCGGGGCAGCCGGGCGAACGTGGCCGGCCCCGCGTACCTCGGGACACGGGACGAGTCGACGGGCCCGCGCGGGCCGCTGCGGTGCCCCCGCTGCCCGTCCTGTCCGTGCTGTCCGTGGTGTCCGTTGCTGCTCATCGTCGGGCCTTTCCGGGTGTCGCCGCATGCGGTTCCGTACCGCGTCACGCGCTGGGGTTGTTACGGCTATTTCGACCGTTACAGCCGTTACGGCTGATGCAGTTGTTACGGCCGTTACAGCTGTTGCGTATTGCTCTGTGCCGCTCCGTGCAGTTCTGTCCGGAGTGCTTTCGTCTAAGAATGGACCAGCCCACTGACAGCGGGCTCCCCCGCCTCCTCCGGCGCCTCTCCCGCGAGCCGGGCGCGCCACGCGGCGAGCACCGCCTCGTCCGTCGGCCGCGTCGCCAGGCTGACGATCACATAGGCGGCCAGGGAGGCCAGCAGGCCGTAGTAGATGGGCTGGTTGGCGAGGATCCCGTACGCCGCCATCAGCCCCACGACCGTCACCCCGCCGACGACCACGGCGGCCAGCGCCCCGTACACCGTGCCGCGCCGCCACAGCAGCCCGCCGAGGATCGGTACGAGCAGTCCGCCGACGAGGAGGTTGTACGCGACGGTCAGTGCCTCGACCACGTTGTTGAGCGCGACGGCGACGGCGATCACGCCGACCCCCATGACCAGGATGAACAGCCGGTTCCCGCGCACCTCGTCCACCTCCCCGCGGCCCGCTTCCCCGCGGTCCGCGCCGCCCCGCCCGACGGCGCCGCGCAGCCGCGCCCAGATGTCGTTGTTGGCCACGGTCGCGCAGGCGATCAGCGCGCCCGAGGAGGTCGACATCACCGCGGCGAGCGCGGCGGCCAGCACCAGCCCCCGTACGCCCAGGGGCAGTTCGTCCTTGACGATGGTCGCGAAGGCGTCGTCGGCGCTGCCCAGGTTCGGGTAGAGCACCTTGGCGGCCGTCCCGATGACCGCGCCGGCCAGCGCGTACAGCAGACAGTACGTACCGGCGACGGTGCCGCCCCAGCGCGCGACCTTGTCGCCGCGCGCGGTGAACACCCGCTGCCAGATGTCCTGTCCGATCAGCATGCCGAAGGTGTAGATCAGGACGTACGTGAAGATCGTCTCGCCGCCGATGCCGAACGGCGAGAAGTACTCGGAGGGAAGCCGCGCCTTCATCTCGCCGATCCCGCCCGCCTTGACGACCGCGATGGGCAGCAGGAGCAGCAGCACCCCGATCGTCTTGACGACGAACTGCACCATGTCCGTCAGCGTGATGGACCACATGCCGCCGAGCGTCGAGTACGCGACGACGATGGCGCCGCCCAGGATGATCGCGACCGTGCGGTTCAGGTCGAAGAGGACGTCGAAGATCGTGGCGTACGCGATGGTCGAGGTGACCGCGAGCATCAGGGTGTACGCCCACATCACGATGCCCGAGATGAGCCCGGCCCGGCCGCCGTACCGCAGGTCGAGCATCTCCGAGACGGTGTAGACCTTCAGCCGGGCGATCCGCGCGGAGAAGAAGACGGAGAGGGCGAGCAGTCCGAGGCCAATGGCGAAGACCATCCAGGCGCCGGAGAGGCCGTGCCGGTAGCCGAGGCCGACGCCGCCGATGGTCGAGGCGCCGCCGAGGACGATGGCGGCCATGGTGCCGGAGTACATCCAGGGGCCGAGCCTGCGGCCCGCCACCAGGAACTCGCTCTTGGACTTGGCGCGGCGCATGCCCCACCAGCCCATGGCGAGCATGCCGGCCAGATAGACGACGATCACCGCGTAGTCGACAGCCATGGGCTTCCTCCGTCTCGTCTCACGCTTGAGGGCACTCGCGTTCGTACGTGGCCGTACTGGCCGTACGTGGCCGAGCGTGTGGGTCATGACGGTAGGTGGCCGCAAAGCAGCGCTGAAGTGTACGTTTCATCCATTCTTTCCGTAGAGGAGGGATGGATCATCCATGCCGGACAGCACCGGGGCCCCTTCCGCCCCCTCATCACCCCCGCCCTCTTCCGCCCCCTCGTCCTCTCCACCTACTCCCCCGGTCCCGCTGGCCGAGCTGCTGGCCGACCGAACGCTGGGGCTGCGCCGGATCGCGGGCCCGCCGGACGACGGTGCGCAGGTGGTGCAGTGGGTGCACACCTCGGAGATGGCGGACCCGTACCCCTATCTGCTCGGTGGCGAGCTGCTGCTGACCGCGGGCGTCCAGCTCACCGACGCCGCCGCGGACGCGTACACGGCACGCGTGGTCGAGGCGGGCGCGGCGGCGCTCGGCTTCGGGGTGACGCCGGTGTACGACACGGTGCCGCCCGCCCTGGTCGACGCCTGCGACCGGCACGGGCTGCCGCTGCTGGAGGTGCCGCCGCGTACCCAGTTCACGGCGGTGGCGCGCGCGGTGTGGCGGCTGATGGCGGAGGCGCGCCACCGGGAGCTGCGCCGGGTGACCCGTGCCCAGCAGGGCCTGGCCGCGGCGGCGGCACGGCAGGACCCGGTGCCCGCCGTGCTGCACCAGCTGGCGTCGGGGCTCGGTGGCCGCGCGGTCCTGTTCGCCCCGGACGGCGCGGAGCTGCACTCGACGGGCCGCGTCGCGGCCCCGGGCGCCCGTACGGCGCTCGCGCGCCTGGCCAGGGTGGTCGGCCCGGCCTCCGCCCCGACCCCCTCCTCCGCCACGGACACGACACCGGGCGCCCACCTCGCGGCGTACGCGCTCGGCGGCGGCCAGGGCCTGGTGCTCGGCGTGGCGGCCGAACGGCGCGAACCCGGCGACCACACCGTCGCGGGCGTCGCCGTGGTCCTGCTCTCCCTGCTGACCGCGCCGCATCAGGGCGCGGCGGAGGCGGGCCGCTCGGCCGCGCTCGTCCGGCTGCTGCTCGGCGCCGCCCCCGCCGAGGCGGCGCCGCTCCTCGGCCCCGGGCCCTGGCGGGTCGTCCAGGGGCGCGGCGGCGCCACCCCCTTCGCGGCGGGCGCGCTGGCGGCGGCCCTGGGCAGCGCGCTGGCCGACACGGACGGCACCACGGTCCGCGTCCTCACCGACCGCGAGGTCACGGCCCAGCCGGGCTGGACCCTCGGCGTCAGCGACCCGGTCCCCCCGGAGGAGCTGGCCGCCGCCGACACCCGCGCGCTGCGCGCCCTGGGCCGCGCGGAGGCCACCCGTACGCCGCTGGTACGCCACGACCCGGCCGGCCCGGCGGCCGGGCTCACCGCCCTGATCGCCCCGGAGGAGGCCGCCGCCCACGCCCGCGCGCTCCTGGCCCCCGTGCTGGCGGCGCCGGGCGCCCCGGCGCTGATCGAGACGCTGCGCGCCTGGCTCTCGCTGCACGGCAGCTGGGACCGTACGGCGGTGGCGCTGACGGTCCACCGCAACACGGTCCGCCACCGGATCACCCGCTGCGCGGCGCTCCTGAAGCGGGACCTGGACGACCCCGACGTACGGATGGAGCTGTGGTTCGCGCTGCGAGAGCCGCCCGCGCCCGGTCTCACGTCACGGGCGTGAACGCGGGCAGGGTGAGGGCCGAGTGGGCAGGGCGTCCCTCCGCGACGGGCAGGGTGGTCAGCTCGCGCAGCATGTCGTTGCGCCGCTCCAGGGCCTGGGCCGTGGCCGGGAAGAGCGCGGCGCCGCCCTCGCCGACCAGGTCCTGGTTGAGCGTCACGAAGCCGCGGGTGTCGTGTTCGTAGGCGGCGAGGCCCGCGGCGTGGTCCCGGCCGGCCAGGGAACCGGCGAGCATGTACGCGCCGACGAGCGCGAGGCTGGAGCCCTGACCGGTGAGGAACGAGGGCGCGTACGCGGCGTCGCCCACCAGCGCGACCCGGCCACTGGACCAACGGGGCATGCGGATCTGGCTGACCGTGTCGAAGAACAGGTCGTCGGCGTCGCGCAGGGCGGCGAGCAGCCCAGGGACCTCCCATCCCGCGTCGGCGAAGACCTCGGCGACCAGCTCCCGTTGGGCCTCCGGGTTCCGGAACGCGCCGAACGGCGGTTCCGGGCGGGCGAAGTTCAGGAGGACGTGTACGTCCTCGTCGCCCCCCACGGCGTAGAGTGCCGCGGCCCGGCCCGGGGTGTTCCACATCACGGTCTCGTAGGAGAGCCCGAAGGTGTTGCGCAGGGTGAATCCGGCGAAGCAGTAGCCGAGGTACCGGTGGAACCGCTCTTCGGGGCCGAACAGGGACGCGCGGGTACGGGAGTGCAGGCCGTCCGCGCCGACCACGATGTCGAACGTACGGCTGCCGCCGCCGCGGAAGGTGACGTCGACCCCGTGGCCGGACCGGTCGGCCCCGCGGCCCGGCTGGTCGAGGGTGTCGACGGAGTCGTCGAACAAGAACTCCACGTCGTCGCGGACCGCCGCGTGGAGAGCGGCGGTCAGATCCCCGCGCCGGACCTCCACGTCTCGTCCCGCGACACCGCCGGTGACGGTGTGCGGGGCGACCGAGGCCACCTCGTCGCCGTCCCCGTCGAGGAAGGTCAGCCGGCGCAGGTCGATGTGCGCGTCCCGCAGCCGCGGCAGGATTCCCATTCTCCGGACGACATCGAGCGCGGTGCCGCGCACGTCGACGGGGTAACCGCCGCCGCGCGGTGCGCCCGCCTTCTCGACCACCGTGACGGCGAATCCGTGGCGGTTCAGCCAGAACGCGAGGGCGGGCCCCGCGATGCCGGCCCCGGATATCAGGACCGTGCGCCTCCGTGACGTACGGAAGCCCCTGGAGGGAGCGGCCGGATCGGTCCTCGGCAGATCAGCCCTGGACTGATCGATACTGACCAGATCTTCTCTCATCAGATCATTGCGGGTCATTCCTTGACTCCTTTGCTCAGGGTACGGACGACTAGCAGGGACAGCGCCGTGACGGCGCCCGCGATGACGAAGCCGGTGACGAAGGCCGATTCGGCCGGGACGTCCGATCCGGAAGGGGTCCCGGCGGTGAGGATCGCGCCACTGACCTGCACACCCACGGCGTAACCGAGGACGCGGGTCACCAGGACGAGGCTGGTGGCGATGCCGGTGTCACCTTGATCGACGGAGGTGGCGGTGCTGGTCACCATCGCCGTGACGCACAGGCCGTTGGCGAGCGCGATCAGCGCCTTGCCGATGACGAGGTGCCAGACCTCGGTGTGCACGGCCGCCAGGGTGAACAGGGCGGCGACCATGAGGACGGTCCCGGTGGTGACCACGGCGCGCGAGCCGAAGCGCCGCGCCCCGATCCCGCCGATCGGCCCGGCCAGCGACGCGGCCATGGCGCCGGGCAGCAGGAAGAAGCCGATCTCGGTGGCGCTCGCCCCGAACCCGTAGCCGTCGGCGGAGACCGCGAAGAGCTGCGGGACGAGATAGACCGGCACCGAGGTGCCGACGCAGATCACGAACGTCAGCGCACACGCCTTCCATACGGCGGGGCGCCCCAGCATGCGCAGATCGACCATCGGCGAGGCCGCACGGCGCTCCACCGCCACCCATCCGGCCGCGAAGGCGGCGGTCACCAGGAGGAGGGCGCCGAGCACGAGGGGCTGCGCGCCGAGGTCGGGCGCCAGCGCGAGGACGAGCATGAGCGTGACCAGCGTCCCGCTCAGGAGGACCAGGCCGGGCCAGTCGACCAGGGCACCGTCCGACGGGCCCGGCCGGTCCCGCGGCATCAGCCTGTTGACCAGCAGGGTGGACCCGATGACCGCGATCGTCGGCAGCGCGAACATCCAGTGCCGGGAGAGTTGTTCCGCCACGGGCCCGGCCGCCAGCGTTCCCGCCATCCCGCCGCCCACGAACAGCCCGCTGACCACCCCGATGGCCACCTTCGACTCTCCCTCGGGGAGGTGTTCGCGCACCAGGATGAACGACAGGGGCAGCGCGCCCACCATCGCTCCCTGCAGTATCTGACCGAGCAGCAGCACCGGCAGGTTCGGCGCCAGGGCGGACACCAGGCCGCCGGCCGAGACCACCGCCATCAGCCGGACCAGGACCCGTTTTCCCCCGTAGCGGTCGCCGAACTTGCCCGCGACCGGGGTGACGAGCGCGCCGGTGATGAGGAGCGTGATGCTGAGTAACGCCCCTTCGGCGGGACTCATGTCCAGCTCGCGCTGGAGGAGCGGGAGCGTCGGCGTCACCACCGACTCCAGGGCGCCGGTGGCGACGGCCAGCAGGCCGAGGGCCCCGACAGCCGCGTTCCCGATGCGGGCCGGGGGAACCGGAGTTGTTGTGGTCATGGACGTCCTTCCGTCGTTGCCGGGCGAGTGAGGAGCGATCGGCCGTACGCGGAGCGCCGCCGCCCTGCCGGGCCCGGCGCGGGCACAGCGGCCGTTCACGCGAGGCGCGATGCGCAGGGTGTGTACGCGTGCGGCGCGCCCGCCGACAGAATTACACTACACCGTGCAGTGTAGGACGTTAAGATGCGTTCATGCCGACCACGAAGACACTGCGCGAGGGGTCCACGCCGAAGCGGGCCGCCATCCTCTCGGCGGCCCGGGAACTGTTCCTCACCGATGGCTTCGACCGGACCAGCGTCGACGCGGTCGCCGCCAGGGCCGAGGTGTCCAAGCGGACCGTCTACGACTACTTCGGCGACAAGCAGACGCTGCTGCGAGCGGTCGTCGACGCCGTCGGCCAGTCGCTGATCACCACGATCCGGGGCACCCTCGACGACACCCTCACCGACCTCACCGCCCTCACGGAGGAGCCCGGCCTTGAGGACGCCCTGGTCACGTTCTCGATGCGCATCGCGACCGACATGCTCGGCTCGGCGGAGTACGCGACGCTGCAGCGACTGGTCCGGGCGGAATCCGGCCACCTCGCGCAGCGGGGCTACAACTCCATGGCGGACACCCCCGACGAGGCGCTCGCCGAGCGGTTCGCCGCCTTCGCCGAGGCCGGGCTGCTCGACGTCCCGGACGCCCGGCTCGCGGCCGACCAGTTCATCGCGCTGACCTTCGGCGTCGCGCTGGACCGGCTCGGTTCCGCGAACGCCGCGGAGGACACCCGCGTACGGCCACTCGTCGTCGAGGGGGTACGGACCTTTCTCCGGGCCTACCGAACGCGGTAGGCCCGACCGATACCGAGGACGCCGTCGAGAACCTGTCCGGGTCCGCCCGCCGGCAGGTCTCCTTCTCCGGGGCGAGCGTGCGGCGGCCACCACCCCACACAATCCACGGTTTCCTGAATTCAGGAAACCGTGTACTGTCGGGTTGTGCTGACCGTCGCTTCCGACATCGAGGTGCTGGCCCGTTTCGGCCGCGCGCTCGCCGATCCGATCCGCTGCCGGGTCCTGCTCGCCCTCCGGCAGGCGCCGGCTTACCCGGCCGACCTCGCCGACGTCCTCGGCATCTCGCGGACCCGGCTGTCGAACCACCTGGCGTGTCTGCGGGACTGCGGCCTGGTCGTCGCCGTGCCCGACGGCCGGCGCACGCGCTACGAGCTCGCCGACGAACGCCTCGGCCACGCCCTGGACCATCTCCTGGCCGCGGTCGTCGCGGTCGAGGAGGACAAGACCTGCCCCGATGCCGCCACGAAGGGCTGCTGCTGATGGTGTCCATATCCCTGGGGCTGTCGCCGGCCCGCCGCGAGGTACTGGCCCGCCGGATACGGCTGCTGGTGGCCGCGACCATCGCCTACAACGTCATCGAGGCCGTCGTCGCCCTGACGGCGGGGACGGCGGCGTCCTCCACCGCCCTGATCGGCTTCGGCCTGGACTCCATCGTCGAGGTCTCCTCCGCCGCCGCGGTGGCCTGGCAGTTCTCCGCCCGCGACCAGGCCGTCCGCGAGGCACGCGAGCAGCGCACCCTGCGGATCATCGCCGTCTCCTTCTTCGCCCTCGCCGCCTACGTGAGCGTCGACGCGGTCCGCGCGCTGGCCGGCACCGGTGAGGCGGACCGGTCGGTCACCGGCATCGTCCTCGCCGCGCTGTCCCTGGCCGTCATGCCGTTCCTGTCCGCCGCCCAGCGCAAGGCGGGCCGCGAACTCGGCTCCGCGAGCGCGGTGGCGGACTCCAAGCAGACCCTGCTCTGCACCTACCTCTCCGCCGTCCTCTTGGTGGGCCTGGTTCTCAACGCCACCCTCGGCTGGTCCTGGGCCGACCCGATCGCCGCCCTCGTCATCGCCGCCATCGCGGTGAAGGAGGGCCGTGACGCCTGGAAGGGCAAGGGCTGCTGCGCCCCCACCGCTACGGCGGCGACGTCGGCGGCCGCCACGACCGGCACTGATGCCTGCGGCTGTGGGCCCGGCTGCTCCTGCTGCTCGTGAACAGCTCGTTGCCGACCCCGCCTCGCTCCGCGCGCCCCCGCTGATACGTGCCGGGCAACGGCTGAGGGGCGGGGAACGGGGCCCGACCCGCGCGTCCACGCTCCGGGCATGGGTGCGTGGTGTTCAGCTTGAACCCTTATCGTGCGCGCGGACCGCGGGCCCTTCCGGTCGGCGGCCGTGGTCGAGGAGTGACGAAGGTGAGCAGCAGCGTGCCCACGCCCCGGGTTCCGGACGAACTGCGGCGGCGTCTGGGGGTACCGGACGCGGTGATGATCGGGCTGGGGTCGATGATCGGCGCCGGGATCTTCGCCTCGCTGGCCCCGGCCGCCCGCGCGGCCGGCTCCGGGCTGCTGATCGGGCTCGCGCTCGCGGCGGTCGTGGCGTACTGCAACGCCACGTCCTCGGCGCGGCTCGCCGCCCGCTACCCGACCTCCGGTGGCACCTACGTCTACGGGCGCGAGCGGCTGGGCGAGTTCTGGGGATACCTGGCCGGGTGGGCGTTCGTCGTGGGCAAGACCGCCTCGTGCGCGGCGATGGCCCTGACCGTCGGTTCGTACGTCTGGCCAGGCCAGGCCCACGCGGTCGCGGTCGCCGCCGTGGTGGCGCTGACCGCGGTCAACTACGCCGGGGTACAGAAGTCCGCCCTGGTGACCCGCCTCGTCGTCGCCGTGATCCTGGCGGTCCTCGCCGCCGTCGTGACGGCCTCGCTCACCTCAGGTGCGGTGGACGCCGCCCGCCTCCAGGTGGGCTCGGACGCGACGTTCGCCGGGGTGCTCCAGGCGGCGGGTCTGCTCTTCTTCGCCTTCGCCGGCTACGCCCGCGTCGCCACTCTCGGCGAGGAGGTCCGCGACCCGGCCCGCACCATCCCCCGGGCCATCCCGATCGCGCTCGGCATCACCCTCGTCGTCTACGCCGCCGTCGCCGTCTCCGTCCTGCTGGTCCTCGGCCCGCACGGCCTCGCCGCGGCCGCGGCACCGCTGACGGACGCCGCCCGGGCCGCGGGCGCCGCCTGGCTCGTCCCGGTGGTGCGCGTCGGCGCGGCCGTCGCCGCGCTCGGCTCGCTGCTCGCGCTGATCCTCGGCGTCTCCCGTACGACGCTGGCCATGGCTCGCGATCGCCACTTCCCGCACGCCCTCGCGGCCGTGCACCCGAGGTTCAAGGTCCCGCACCGGGCCGAACTCGTCGTCGGTGCCGCCGTCGCCGCCGCGGCCGCGACCGTGGACGTGCGCGGGGCGATCGGCTTCTCCTCCTTCGGTGTCCTGGCCTACTACGCGATCGCCAACGCCTCCGCCTGGACCCTGACCCCCGCCGAAGGCCGCCCGGCCCGGATCGTCCCCGCGCTCGGCCTGGCCGGCTGCCTTGTGCTGGCCTTCGCTCTCCCCGTCTCCTCCGTGGTCACGGGAGCGCTGGTGCTGGCGGCCGGCGCGGTCGCGTACGCGGTCCGCCGGAGACTCGCCCGGCGGTGAACCCGCCACGGGGACGTCAGCTCGCGGCGGACTGGCTCACGGCTAGGGTCTTTCGTTTGGATCAGGCTGGATCAGGGAGCGGGGTCTGGTGCCGTGGATCGCAAGGCGGAGGAGGGAGGCGACGCAGGAGCGGATGGGGCCTCCCCTGGTCGAGCGAAGCCGAGACCTTGGGGATGACGGACGACAACGCGGCGAGGCGCGGTGCCAGGGCACGCGAGCCCAGCATGATCCAAACGAGAGGCCCTAGGTCCGGTCCGGGACGAGCCGGGGGACGAGGCGGACGTAGGCGACCATGCCGAGGACCTCGACGAGGGTCTGGGTGACCACGACGACCGCTGCGACGGCCAGGTCGTCGGGCAGGGCCAGGGCCATCGGCAGCACGACGAGGGAGTTGCGGGTCGCCCCGGTGAACACGATCGCCCGGCCCGCGGGCGCCTCCAGGCGGAACAGGCGGGCAACTCCCTTCCCTGCGAACGCCATCACGATCAGGAACGCGGCATAGAAGGGGACCACGGCGGCGACGTCGGCGAGGCTGCCGCCGAGCTTGGGCACCTGGGAGGCGACCACGACCAGCAAGGTGGCGGCCATCAGCGGCACCATCGTGGTGGTCGCCGCGTCGGAGACCTTCTGTCCGGCCGGGCGGCGGGCGGCCCACGCCTGCAGAATCCAGGCGAGGGCGAGGGGGATGACGATCAGAACGAGGAACGCCTCGACGAACGGGCCCGCCTCGACGATGTCGGCCAGATCCGAGCCCATGAACAGGTAGAGGAAGCCGGGCAGGAGCAGCATCTGCACGACCAGCAGAACCGGAGTCGCGGCCAGCAGCCGGCGGCTGGACCCGCCGGCCAGGCCGGAGAAGACAATCACATAGTCGACGCACGGGCACAGCAACACCAGCAGCACGCCGAGCCGCACCGCCTGGTCCACGGGCAGGAACGCGAACATCGCGGCGACCACCAGCGGCACCACCACGAAGTTCACCACCACCGCGGCGGACAGGAACCGTCCGTCGCGCAACGAGCGCACCAACGCGGCGGCGGGGACCTGGAGGAAGGTGACGAACAGCAGCGCGCCCAGGACCGGGTTGATGGCGTGCTCCAGACCCGGCCCGAGCCCGGGGACCGCCCAGCCGATCAGACCGCCTGCGGCCATCGCCGCCAGGTAGATCGCGACCTGGTGGTGTTCCATCCGCTCGACCAGGCCCTGCGGTCCCTGCTGCGACACCCGAACCGCTCCCTCATGTTCCCGCCGGCCGCCTCGTGGCGGCCGCGCGCTGTCCATCCTCACAGGCCGCCGTACCGGGCCTGCGGCGCCTCCCGCTCAGCGGGCGCCTGGCCTCTGGACACGGGACATGGCGGTCTCCCATCGAACGGCATTTTCGATATCCGCCGATGCAGCCGGCCTTGCCGCTGGCATCGACAACTGTCAATATAGAAGAATGTCGAAACAAGCTGCTCTGCCGGTCCTCGGACAGGACGACGACGCGTGCTGCGCGCCCATGGTCCGTGAGCCCCTCGGCGAGGAGGCCGCGGCCGAGCTGTCGCGGATGTTCAAGGCCCTCTCGGACCCGATCCGGCTGCGGCTGCTGTCACTGATCGCCTCCCACGAGGGTGGCGAGGCATGCGTGTGCGACCTCATCGGCCCCTTCGGCGTCTCCCAGCCGACGATCTCCCACCACCTGAAGGTGCTGCGCGGGGCCGGTCTGGTCGGCTCCGAGCGGCGCGGGACCTGGGTGTACTACTGGGTGCTCCCCGAGGCCCTGGCGAAGCTGTCCGCCCTGCTGGAGATTCCCGCCGTATCCGCGAAGGCCCCGGCGTGAGCGCGCCCGCGCCGCTGCTGCGGCGGGCGACGACCGAAGGGCTGGGGACGGCCGCGCTGGTCGCGGTGGTGGTCGGCTCCGGGATCCAGGCCACCGAACTGACCCATGACGTCGCCACGCAACTGCTGGCCAACTCTCTGGCCACCGTCTTCGGCCTCGGCGTACTGATCGCCCTGCTCGCAGGGGTCTCGGGGGCCCACTTCAACCCCGCCGTCACCCTGGCCGCCTGGTTCACCGGCCGACGCACCGGCGACGGCCCCACCCTGCGCGATGTCGCCGCGTACGTACCCGCCCAGACCGTCGGGGCGATCGGCGGCGCGTTGCTGGCCGACGCCATGTTCGGCAAGCCAATGGTGCACTTCTCCACGCACGAGCGGTGGGCCGGACACCTGTGGCTGGCGGAGGCGGTGGCCACCGCCGGGCTCGTCTGGCTCATCTTCGGCCTGGCCCGCGCCGGCCGCGCACACCTCGCGCCGCCGCTGGTCGCCGCCTACATCGGCGCGGCGTACTGGTTCACCTCCTCCACCAGCTTCGCAAACCCGGCCGTCACGATCGGCCGGGCGTTCACCGACACCTTCGCCGGTATCGCCCCCACCTCCGTCCTGCCCTTCCTCACCGCCCAGCTGCTCGGCGCCGCCGCCGGACTCGCGCTGGTCACCGTCTGCTTCGGCCGCACGACGGGGACCGGGTCCGAGGCCGTCGTCCTACCCGGCGGGCAGAAGTCCGCCACCCCCACCCGCTCCACCGAAGAAAGCGCCCTGACCTGATGAGCACCTCCACCACCCCGTCCGTCCTCTTCGTCTGCGTGCACAACGCCGGCCGCTCCCAGATGGCCGCCGCCTTCCTCACCCACCTCGCCGGTGACCGCGTCCAGGTCCGCTCCGCCGGCTCAGCCCCCGCGAGCACCGTGAACCAGGCCGTCGTGGAGGCCATGGCCGAGGCCGGCATCGACATCGCCGCCGAGACCCCCAAGGTCCTCACCACCGAGGCCGTACAGTCCTCGGACGTCGTGATCACCATGGGCTGTGGCGACGCCTGCCCCTACTTCCCCGGCAAGCGGTACCTGGACTGGCAGCTCGACGATCCGGCCGGGCAGGGCGTCGCGGCCGTCCGGCCGATCCGCGACGAGATCGAGCGGCGCGTCCGCGGCCTGCTCGCCGAATTCCGCATCGAGCCAGCGGCGTGACGGCCACCAGGACCGGCGTGCGCCGACGCAGCCGCGCAGCACCCGCGTCCGGCACCGCCGAGAGACGTTCACCTGGCGGCAGCACCTGCTTCACCTGCGTTTTCGGCGCCTGACACCCCAGGACCCAGAGGGCTCCCGGCGCCGGTGGATTTGGGTCCCGGGCTGGGTCCCAGGGCCCAAGCCGCCGGCGTTTTCCACTCCGTAGCGTTCGCCCGGGAACCAACCTTCAGCGGGGGAGGAGTGGTGAGGACATGAGAAGCAAAGGCCTGGCGCAGCCCTTGATTTCCCGGGACCGGGGACAGACGGGAATGGAGTACCTCGGCTTGCTCACCCTCGTGGTGAGCCTGGTACTGGCGCTGACGCTCACCCCGGTCGGGACGAAGGTGACCGGCGGACTCCACGACGCGATATGTCAGTTGACCACCGGCGAGTCCTGCCGGTCGGGTTCGGGTGACGGCGACGACACGGCGCTGCCGGCCCCGGACTCCACCGATGCGGGTGACGGCGGGACCACGACGCTGTCGGACCCCGAGGGCAAGCCGGAGGAGCCGACGGAGGAGGACGCGGCCTTCGAGCCGGACAAGTGCATCCTGGCCTCGGAGACCGACAAGCAGAAGACCGTGATGCGGATCCTCTTCATCAAGATCAGCTCCAGCAGTGAGCTGAAGGTCACCCAGTGGTCCGACGGAACGGTCACCCTCGACTCCACGGGCACGGTGCAGGGTGGCGTGGAGGGCGGGATCGACTTCCCCGGGCTCAAGTCATGGGGCGGCAGCGCCTCGTTGTCCGGCAGCTACACCAAGGGCGGGGGCGGCGGCGGCCGGTGGCTGTTCGACGGCAACAAGACCGGCGACCCGCAGAAGGACCTGGAGGCCAACTACAAGGACGCCCAGCAGTTCGCGGAGTACCTGAAGGGCGCCGCGAAGTGCAACAGCGCTCCGCCCCGTGCCTGGGGCACCGAACTCGGCATGCTCTGCAACCACCAGAACAAGGACAAGCTGCCGGAGCTGCCGCCGGACCGGCAGCCCGACCTCGACATCACCAAGACCACCAGCGAGAAGTCGGGTGACGTCAAGTTCGGCAAAAGCCTCAGGAAGGGCAAGGACAACAAGAGCGTCGGCCAGCTCACGGGCAAGGGCGCCCAGGGGACATGGATGGAGGACACCCTGGTCATGCGCGGCAACGGAGAGATCACCTTCGTCTACACCATGGAGATCAACGGCCGGGTCGGCAACGGCTACCAGGGCGAGGGCAGCCACATGCAGCAGTTCTACGTGACGTACAACGCGGAGGACTACGACAAGGAGGAGAAGGAGGGCAAGCCCCACCGCCCGACCCGGCTCAGGATCTCCACGGCCGAGCGCGGATTCAGCGGCAACCCGGGCGTCGACATCCGGGGATCGGTGCCGGCCGGTCCGGTGACCATGCACATCGAGGGCGGCGGCGGGAAGACCGAGACCGAACTGCACACCGAGGTGGCGGAGCTCGACCTGAAGGACCCCAAGGACAGCGAGACCGTCGAGAACTACCTGCGCAACGGTGAGGACGGCGACGACAGCGGACTCAAGCAGATCCACAACGCGGGCATTCCCTCACCGGCCTCGGCGGCGAAGCCGCTGACCCCCGACTCCACCCCCTTCGAGCGGCTCCTGCACGACAAGGCGAAGCTCAGCAGCCTGGACTACAAGGTGAACATCGACTGGTGGAAGGCCGGGTTCGCACTCAGCCTGGGCACGTCCCTCCACAAGCTGAGCACGGGCTTCAAGCTCTTCGGCCTGGAAACCAGCCGGGAGAAGGAAGAGCAGAAGCTGACCGGCGACCCGACCTACGCGGGCGCCCCCCGCGAGGACGGCACGCGCCCCTGGCTGCCGTTCGAGAAGTGCAGCTCGATCAAGCCGGTCTGAGCCGAGCCGCTCCGGGAGGCTGTTCCGGCAGATCATTCCTCGGCGTCATCCGTATCGGGACATGGGGGCTCGGGGATGCGGGCCCCTCGACTTTCCGCGATCCGACAGGCGTCGCGCAGCGCCTCGGACATGCGGGCCGCGAGGAAGCGGAGTTGCACCGCGGTGGTCTTGGAATCGGCGAGCATGTCGGCCGCGTGTCCCAGAATCTCGGCGGCCATGTCGAGTTGCGCGTCCTCCATCTCGTCGGCCAGGCGGGAGATGTAGCCGGTTCCGTCACCGGAGAGATAGCACGGCTTGCCATCCATGCCGGACCACGGAAGCAGCCGCAGCGCCTCTCCCGAGCCATTGAGAGCAGAAATACCGAGCACGTCGTCAACTCCTAGTTGGTCACCGTTCACACCCCACAGGGATCCCCTGTGTAGCGAATCACTCACAGAGTGCGACGGCGCTCGCTAGGCTCGCCAGTAGGTAGCGGGTGACGGGGCGCTTGTCGCGAAGGAGTCGGCGAATGGGCAGCATCTACGGCGATTGGCTCAAGGAACAGCGTGTGGCGGCGGGGTTGACGCAACAGGAGTTGGCGAACGCCGCGATCATGACCCGTTCGCACATCTCGCATATCGAAGCGGGGCGCCGAATCCCGTCGAAGGACGACGCCCGGCGTCTCGACAAGGCGCTGAACACAGGAAACGTATTGCGCAGCTTCCTGCCGCGAGATGATTCGGTTGTCGCCGATCGTTTTGAAACCGCGCGGCAACTCGAACAACAGGCAACGACAATCCATGAGTTCGCACTCTCTCTGGTCCCCGGCATTCTTCAGACCGAGCTCTACATGCGTGCGGTTCTTGACACGGCCTCCCCGCCTTGGAGCAGGGAGGAGTGCGACAGGATCGTCGTCACGCGGCTGGAGCGGGCGAAGATCCTCGCCGACCCGGTGACGCCCGTAGTGTGGGCGTTGTTGGATGAGGCGGTGCTACGTCGCCCGGTCGGCGGACCGGAGGTCATGACGGAACAGATCTTGCACATCGTGCGCTTGGCCGAGGATCGGCGCGTAAGGGTGCACGTTCTACCGCACGGCCTGGGAGCTCACCCGCTCCAACAGAGCATGCTGACGCTGATGTGGTTCGAGGATCAGCCCCCCGTGGCCTATTCCGAAGCGATCTACATGGCCAAGGTTCACGATGACCCGGCCATGGTCGAGCGAATCCAAGGCGCCTACGCTCTGGCGTTGGGCGACGCACTGCCCACGAGGGAATCACTCGCCCTGCTCAGGGCAGCAGCAGAGGAATACAGACACCATGACTGAGAACGCCACCCCTGACACCACCAGGACAAGCGGCTGGCGCAAGTCGTCCTACAGCGGAAACGACGCAGACAGTTGCCTCGAAGTGCTCGACCACCACCCCTCCGGCATCCCCGTCCGCGACTCCAAAACCCCCCACTCCCCCGCCCTCCTCTTCCCCCCGGCCCATTGGTCGTCCTTCATCACCGCCGTGAAGAGCGAGGCGTTCCGCCCCCTCCCCTGAGCACCTGGCGCCGGTCGCTGGGCAGCCGGCGTTCCGCTGCCCAGCGGCGATCTCGCGGGTCAGCCCGCGGACGGGCGCGGGGCGCGCAGGTGTGCGCGGTCCTTCAGTTCCTTCTCGTCGACCAACCTGAGCATCGGCTGACCCGGCGCGCACAACATGGTCACCACGAACTTGGTCGGCGCGTCCGGCAGGGCGTTGCCGTCCTGGTAGTGGATCACGTCACCGCCCGGCTCCCAGAACGTCCCACCCGCCTCGACCACATGCTCCGGCTCGCCCTCCAGCTCGAACCGGAGCGCGCCCTCGATCACGTAGCCGAACGACGGGCCCGAGTGGCGATGCGGAGGGAGCCCGGGGTGGCCGGGAGGCCAGTCGACGAGGATGGTCATTCCCGAACCACCGTCGGGAAAGAAGGGCGGGGTGACTTCCTGCAGCACCTTGACCTCGGGCGGCAAGGTGACCTCGGGGGCGGCTCCGCCCCCTGGGTTCTTCTCCGACATGTACGGCACCTCCGTGAGCCCTGCGCGGAACGGACGATCTTGCGATCCTGAGACCACTCTGCCCCCGGTTGGCGACCGCCACAATCCGGGATAAAGCGGCATCAAGAGGCGCGCCCCCGTTATCTCTCCGGGCTGAGCCCGGCGACCGTCAGGCCGAGCAGCCGGTCCGCCTCGGCGGCGGGGTCCTGGTGGTGTTCCGTGGCCCAGACGATGCCGGCGATCAGGGTGAGCAGGTCGGCGACGGTCACGTCCGGTGCCACCGCGCCGTCCCGTGCGGCGCGGCGCAGCAGGGGGTCCGCCGCCTCGGTGAACTTCGCCGCGCAGGCGTTCATGTGCGCCTCCTCGGCGGAGACCGGCGCGTCCGGGGTGAGCGCGACGGCCGCGCCCCGGGCAGACGCGGCGTACGCGGTGACCGCGCGCAGCCACTCCAGCAGCGCGGCCCGGGGGTCGGGGGCGTCGGCCAGTTCGCGGACACGGTCGCGCAGGGCTTCGAGCCGTTCGTGGAAGACCGCGTCCAGGAGCGCGCGGCGGTTGGGGAAGTGCCGGCGCACGGTGGCGGAGCCGACCCCGGCGACGCGCGCGATCTGCTCCAGGGAGGCGTCGGCGCCGCGCTCGGCGACCTCCGCCTCGGCCACGGCGAGGATCCGCGCGTAGTTGCGCCGGGCGTCCGCGCGCTGGACGGGCATGGCGTCATCTCCGGGGTCGCCTGGCGGGGATCCACCGAGCGGGGTTGCTAAGTGGCGGGGCCCTCCGTATCTTACCGAAAGCAGAAACGGCGGGCCCCGCCGTTTAATACCCGCGCCGGTCCCGCACCGGTCGCGTACCGCCGGAGGAGCGTCATGCCCACTGATCCGTCCACCGATCCCGCACCCGTCCTGGTCACCGGCGCCACCGGCCGGCAGGGCGGCGCCACCGCCCGCGCCCTGCTCGCGGCGGGCGTCCCCGTCCGGGCGCTGGTCCGCGACCCCGGCACCGACCGGGCGAAGGCCGTCGAGGCGCTCGGGGCCGAGCTGGTCACCGGCGACCTCGACGACCGCGCCTCCGTGACCCGGGCCGCCGAAGGGGCACGCGCCGTCTTCTCGGTGCAGATGCCGGATCTGGCCGGAGCCGGGTTCGAAGGCGAGCTGGCCCAGGGCGTCAATCTGATCGAGGGCGCGAAGGCCGCCGGCGTGCCGCAGTTCGTGCACACCTCCGTCTCCGGCGCCGGACAGCACACCGAGGCCCCCGGCTGGGCCGAGGGCCGCTGGGCGCCGATGGAGCCGTACTACGCGACCAAGGCCGGACTCCAGGACCAGGTACGCGAGGCGGGGTTCGCGCACTGGACGCTCCTCAAGCCGGGCTTCTTCATGGACAACTTCCTCCCCTCCATGGCGTTCCTGTTCCCGCGTGGCGTCGAGGGCGGTCTGGTGAGCGTCGTGAAGCCCGGGACCCGCCTGTCGCTCGTCGCGGTCGGCGACATCGGCAGGGCGGCGGCCGCCGCCGTCGCCGAGCCGGAGCGGTTCGGCGGGGTCGAGTTGGAGCTGGCGAGCGACTACCTGACGATGACCGAGGTCGCCGCGGTCCTCTCGCGCACGCTGGGCACGGAGCTGACCGCACCCGACATGACCGAGGAGGAGGCGATCGCGGCGGGGATGCCGGGGATGGGCGCCGCGCACGCGTTCATGAACGTGGTCGGCCAGCCCGCCCGCCCGGAGCACGCGCGGGCCCTCGGTATCCCGCTCACGACCTTCGAGGAGTGGGCGCGGGAACACCTGCGGGCCACCGCGTGACCGGTCCACGCCATCCGTAACCTCTGGACACCCGAACGAACCCCTGGGTAACTTGGACTGAGCAAGCGCTTAATCGAATGCTCGGGCCAGTCGTGGAACCGCAGGAGGTTTTCCCGTGCGCCGTACCGTTTACAACGAGGACCACGAGGCGTTCCGGGAGACCATACGCGCCTTCATCGAGGCCGAGGTCGTGCCGGTGTACGACGAGTGGTACGAGGCGGGGCAGGCGCCCCGCGAGTTCTACCACTCCCTCGGCGAGCTGGGCATCTTCGGGATCGAGGTGCCCGAGGAGTACGGCGGGGCCGGGGAGGAGTCCTTCAAGTTCCAGGCCGTCCTCACGGAGGAGTGCGCCCGCGCCGGGGTCTCCTTCGGCGGTTCCGGCGTCCACGTCGCGCTCTGTCTGCCGTATCTGAAGGCGTACGCCACCGACGAGCAGAAGAAGCGGTGGCTGCCCGACTTCGTGAGCGGCCGGGCGATGTACGCGATCGCCATGACCGAGCCGGGCACCGGTTCCGACCTGGCCGGGATGAAGACCACCGCCAAGCTCTCCGAGGACGGCACGCACTACGTCCTCAACGGCGCCAAGACGTTCATCACCGGCGGTGTCCACGCGGACCGTGTCATCGTCTGCGCGCGGACCGCCGCGCCGAAGCCCGACGACCGGCGGTTCGGGATCTCGCTGCTGGTCGTGGACACGAAGTCGGAGGGGTACACGGTCGGCCGCAAGCTCGACAAGCTGGGGCTGAAGACCTCCGACACCGCCGAACTGTCCTTCACCGACGTGAAGGTGCCGGTCGGGGACCTGCTCGGCGAGGAGAACGAGGGCTTCTCCTACCTCGGACAGAATCTGCCGCAGGAGCGCCTGGGCATCGCGATCGGGGCGTACGCGCAGGCAGCGGCCGCCGTCCGGTTCGCGCAGGCGTACGTGCGGGACCGTACGATCTTCGGCAAGAGTGTGGCGTCGTTCCAGAACACCAAGTTCGAGCTGGCCGCCTGCAAGGCGGAGGTGGACGCCGCGGAGGCCGTCGTGGACCGCGCGCTGGAGGCGCACGACCTGGGCGAGCTGACCGCGGCCGAGGCCGCCTCGGTGAAGCTCTTCACCACCGAGGTCGCCCACCGCGTGATCGACAAGTGCCTCCAGCTCCACGGCGGGTACGGCTACATGAACGAGTACCCGATCGCCCGGCTGTACGCGGACAACCGCGTCAACCGGATCTACGGCGGCACCAGCGAGGTCATGAAGACGATCATCGCCAAGTCGATGGGGCTCTGACCCGCCGGTCGGCGGGGCGCCGGGGCGGGGCTGTCAGAGCAGCCCCGCTTCGTTGAGCAGGTAGGCCGTCATCGGGTCGTAGAAGCGCGGGTTCGCGACATGGTCGTCCAGCGGGACCGTCACGCTGAGCGTGCCCTCCGCCTCGCCGAGGAAGAGCGCGGGGTCGTTGCAGTCCGCGTACCCCATGGAGTCGAGGCCGCGCTGGCCCGCGCAGCCCGCCCAGCCGTGGTCGGCGACGACCAGATCGGGCTGCGGTCTGCCGTCGCGCTCCATGCCGTCCAGGATCGCCCGCATCGGCTCCGGGGAGTGCGTGTGCCAGAGGGTGGCGCCGCGCTCCAGCACCGCGACGTCCGCGAACTGGAAGACCATGCCCTCGTCCGCCGTCAGCCTGCCGGGGATCCGTACGATCTCGCAGCCGGCGGCCCGCAGCGCGTCGGCGGTCTGCCGGTGCACATCCAGCAGGCCACCCGGGTGACCGGTCGCGAAGAGCACCCGCTCCTTGGCGTCGGCGGCCTTGCGCAGCCGCGCGGCCATCCGCTCCAGGGCGTCGACGGTCAGCTCGGGGTCGATGGTGTCCTGGCCCGAACGGTGCCCGGGGTCGTCGTTCACGCCGCAGCGCTCGGCCATCACGGCGAGCACGTCCTGCTCGTCGGTCCAGCGGTCACCCAGCTCCAGACCCAGCCAGTAGTGGCGGTCACCGTTGGCGAGCTTGCGGTAGTGGGAGAGGTTGTTGTCGCGGGGCGTGGCGACATCGCCCGCGATACGCGTACGGACGAGGTGGTCGACGAGGGCGGGGCGACTGGGTATCGGCATGCGCCCATTGTGCCGTCCGACCCGCGTGGCGCGCCGGGTGTCCCGCACGCCGGGACGGATCCGGGCCCGGGGCGCCCCGGGCGATCCGGCGGGACCCCGGCGCCGGGTGCCCGCCGGGGAGTGGTCCACTGTGCGTACCTCCATTACTCCGTCTCACCTCAACCGGGAGTGTCCAGTGGCAACTTCACCCGATCTCGGCCGGCCCGTGGCGCCCTTCACCCTGCCGGGCGGCGTGCTCGACGGCGACACCTTCGTACGGCGGGAGTACCGCCTCGAAGAACGGCAGGGGCACCCGCTGGTCATCGCCTTCTATCCCGGGGACGACTCCACCGTCTGCACCAAGCAGCTCTGCTCGTACTCCAGCGGTCTGGAGACGTTCACGGATCTGGGGGCCGAGGTCTGGGGCATCAGCCCGCAGGACGTCGACAGCCATGAGGCGTTCGCGCGCAAGCACGACCTGCGGATTCCGCTGCTCGCCGACACCGACCGGGCGGTCGCGAAGGCGTTCGGGGTGGCCGCGCCGGGGATCGGGGTGCGCCGGTCGGTGTTCCTGGTCGCGCCGGACGGCTCGCTGCACTGGAAGCACGTGGCGCTGCTCGGGATGACCTTCCAGCCGGTGGAGACCCTGGCCAGGGAGCTGTCGGGGCTCAAGACCGCCTGAACCGCGGCACCGGGTCCTCGGCGCTTCCGGAGCCGTCCGTACCGCCGAAGCCTCCGGCCCCGTCGGCGCCTTCCTCGCCCAGCGCGGCGAAGGCGCCGTGGGCCAGGCGGCGCAACAGCGCCTCCGTCTTGGCGCGGCCCGGCAGGCTGCCGCCGTACGAGCCGAGGTGCGGCGTCGAGTTGAGCAGCCCGAACACGGCGTGCACGGCGCCGCGCGCCTGCGCCTCCGGTACGTGCGGGTACAGCTCCCGTACGACCGAGACCCACAGCTCCACGTACTGCCGCTGGAGCTGACGCACCAGCTTGCGGTCGCTGTCCCTGAGCCGGTCCAGCTCGCGGTCGTGGAGGGTGATCAGCGCGCGGTCGTCCAGGGCGAAGTCGATGTGCCCGTCGATCAGCGAGGCCAGCAGCGCGGCCGAGTCCCGGCCCACCCCGGTGACCCCGGGGGCCTCCACCGCCCCCGCCGCCTCGTCCGCCTCGCGGACCCGCAGCCTCCCGCCGTCCAGCAGCCGGCCGCTGATGCCGACCAGCAGCTCGGCGAGCATCGCGTCCTTGCCCGCGAAGTGGCGGTACAGCCCCGGCCCGCTGATGCCGACGGCCGCTCCTATCTCGTCGACACCCACGCCGTGGAAGCCGCGCTCGGCGAAGAGGCGCGCGGCCTGCTTGAGGATCTGTTCGCGGCGGGTCGGGGCGGCGGTCCGGGTGCTCATGAGAAATCATTCTAGACAGGGTCGTTAGCGATCGTTAACCTGGACTCGGCGAGGTTAACGCTCGCTAACGCCCGGGCAGGTACATCAGGGCAGGTACAGGCATGCGGACACAGGCATGCGGACCCATGCGGGCGGACACATGCGGGCCGGAGCGAGGGAGCTACCAGCGATGCGGCAGCCGACGAGGCAGGGGACACGGCGGGTGACCGCGCAGCGTGCCCCCGTGCTGACCAGCTCCGCCGACCCGGCGTCGGCGGCGTGGAAGGCCAACGAGGTGGCGCACGGCGCGCTGGCCGACGCGCTGCGCGCCCGGCTCGGCGCGGCCCGGCTGGGCGGCGGCGAGAAGGCCCGCGCCCGGCACACCGCGCGCGGGAAGCTGCTGCCGCGCGACCGGGTGGACACGCTCCTCGACCCCGGGTCGCCCTTCCTGGAGCTGGCGCCGCTGGCGGCCGAGGGGATGTACGGAGGGGCCGCCCCGGCCGCCGGGGTGATCGCCGGGATCGGCCGGGTCAGCGGCCGTGAGGTGGTGATCGTCGCCAATGACGCGACGGTCAAGGGCGGCACGTACTACCCCATGACGGTGAAGAAGCATCTGCGCGCCCAGGAGGTGGCCCTGGAGAACCGGCTGCCATGCGTGTATCTCGTCGACTCGGGCGGCGCCTTCCTTCCGCTCCAGGACGAGGTCTTCCCGGACCGGGACCACTTCGGGCGGATCTTCTACAACCAGGCGAGGATGTCGGGCGCCGGCATCCCGCAGATCGCCGCCGTCCTCGGCTCCTGCACGGCGGGCGGGGCCTATGTCCCGGCGATGAGCGACGAGGCGGTGATCGTGCGCGGGCAGGGCACGATCTTCCTGGGCGGGCCACCGCTGGTGAAGGCGGCGACGGGCGAGGTGGTCACGGCCGAGGAACTGGGCGGCGGCGAGGTCCACTCCCGTACGTCGGGGGTGACGGACCACCTCGCGGAGGACGACGCGCACGCGCTGCGGATCGTCCGCACCATCGTCTCGACCCTGCCCGCGCGCGGGCCGCTCCCCTGGCCGGTCGAGCCGGCCGAGGAGCCCGCGGTGGACCCGGCCGGGCTGTACGGCGCGGTGCCGGTGGACTCCCGTACGCCCTACGACGTGCGGGAGGTGATCGCGCGGGTGGTCGACGGCTCGCGGTTCGCCGAGTTCAAGGCCGAGTTCGGCACGACGCTGGTGACGGGATTCGCGCACATCCACGGCCATCCGGTGGGGATCGTCGCCAACAACGGCATCCTGTTCTCCGAGTCGGCCCAGAAGGGCGCGCACTTCATCGAGCTGTGCGACCAGCGCGGGATCCCGCTGCTCTTCCTCCAGAACATCTCCGGCTTCATGGTCGGCCGGGACTACGAGGCGGGCGGGATCGCCAAGCACGGCGCGAAGATGGTCACGGCGGTGGCGTGCGCGCGGGTGCCGAAGCTGACGGTCGTGGTCGGCGGTTCGTACGGGGCGGGCAACTACTCGATGTGCGGCCGGGCCTACTCCCCCCGCTTCCTGTGGATGTGGCCGAACGCCAAGATCTCCGTGATGGGCGGCGAGCAGGCCGCCTCCGTCCTCGCGACCGTCAAGCGGGACCAGCTGGAGGCGCGGGGCGAGGAGTGGGGCGCCGAGGACGAGGAGGCGTTCAAGGACCCGATCCGCGCGCAGTACGAGAGCCAGGGCAATGCCTATTACGCGACGGCCCGCCTGTGGGACGACGGCGTGATCGACCCGCTGGAGACCCGGCAGGTGGTGGGGCTCGCCCTGACCGCGTGTGCCAACGCCCCGCTGGGCGAAGCGGGCTTCGGCGTCTTCCGGATGTGAGAGCGCGATGGTGAGGGTGGGAGCGCGAATGTTCGACACGGTCCTGGTGGCCAATCGCGGCGAGATCGCGGTCCGCGTCATCCGTACGCTGCGCGCGCTCGGCGTGCGCTCGGTCGCGGTCTTCAGCGACGCGGACGCGGACGCCCGCCATGTGCGCGAGGCGGACACGGCGGTACGGATCGGCCCCGCGGCGGCGTCGGAGAGCTATCTCCGCGCCGACCGGCTGCTCGACGCGGCGGCGCGTACGGGGGCGCAGGCGGTCCACCCGGGGTACGGCTTCCTCTCGGAGAACGCGGCGTTCGCGCGGGCCTGCGGTGCGGCGGGGCTGGTCTTCATCGGGCCGCCCGCCAGGGCGATCGAGCTGATGGGCGACAAGATCCGCGCCAAGGAGACCGTCGGGGCGGCGGGCGTGCCGGTGGTGCCCGGCTCCTCGGGCAGCGGGCTGACCGACGCGGAGCTGGCCGGGGCGGCGGCCCGGATCGGGCTGCCGGTGCTGCTGAAGCCGTCGGCGGGCGGCGGCGGCAAGGGCATGCGGCTGGTGCGCGCGGAGGCGGTGCTCGCGGAGGAGATCGCGGCGGCCCGGCGCGAGGCGCGCTCCTCGTTCGGGGACGACACGCTGCTGCTGGAGCGGTGGGTGGACCGGCCGCGCCACATCGAGATCCAGGTCCTCGGCGACACGCACGGCAACGTGGTGCATCTCGGTGAGCGCGAGTGCTCGCTCCAGCGCCGCCACCAGAAGGTGATCGAGGAGGCGCCGTCCGTCCTGCTGGACGCGGAGACGCGGGCGGCGATGGGCGAGGCGGCGGTCCGGGCGGCGCGTTCGTGCGGCTACACGGGGGCGGGGACGGTCGAGTTCATCGTCCCGGGCGACGATCCCGCGTCGTACTTCTTCATGGAGATGAACACCCGACTCCAGGTCGAGCACCCGGTCACGGAGCTGATCACCGGTCTTGATCTGGTGGAGTGGCAGCTCCGGGTGGCCGCCGGGGAGGAGCTGCCCTTCGCGCAGCAGGACATCACCCTCACCGGGCACGCGGTGGAGGCGCGGATCTGCGCGGAGACGGTCTCCGTGCGGGAGGGCAGCCGGGGCTTCCTGCCCTCCGGGGGCACGGTGCTGGCGCTGCGCGAGCCGGGGGGCGACGGCGTACGGACGGACTCGGGCCTGGCGGTCGGCACGGAGGTCGGCAGTACGTACGACCCGATGCTGTCGAAGGTGGTCGCCCACGGCCCGGACCGCGCCTCGGCGCTGCGCCTCCTGCGGGCGGCCCTCGCGGACACGGTCACGCTCGGCGTCCCGACGAACGCCGGGTTCCTGCGCCGGCTGCTGGCCCATCCGGCGGTGGTCGCGGGCGAGCTGGACACCGGGCTGGTGGAGCGCGAGATGGACGGCCTGGTGCCCGACGGGGTCCCGCCGGAGGTGTACGCGGCGGCGGCGGCCGTCCGTCAGGCCGAGCTGGCACCGGCGGGTGACCCGGCCACCGGATGGGTGGATCCCTTCTCCGTGCCGAGCGGCTGGCGGCTGGGCGGGGCGCCGGTCCCCGGGCGCCACATGCTGCGCGTGGCGGGACATGAGCCGGTTGCCCAGGAGGTGGGGCCCTCGGACGTCTTCCGGGTGGAGCCGGGGCTCGTCACCGTCACCGTGGACGGGGTGACGCACACCTTCCATCGGGCGGGGCACTGGCTCGGCAGGGACGGCGACAGCTGGCACGTCCAGGACTTCGACCCGGTCGAGGCGGCGCTGCGGGGCGCGGCGGCGGGGAGCGGGGTGGACGCGCTGACGGCGCCGATGCCGGGGACGGTCACCGTCGTGAAGGCGGGCGTCGGGGACACGGTCGTGGCGGGGCAGAGCCTGCTGGTGGTGGAGGCGATGAAGATGGAACACGTCATCGCCGCCCCGCACGACGGCACGGTCGCCGAGCTGGATGTCGTCCCGGGGTCCACGGTCGCCATGGACCAGGTGCTGGCGGTCATCACCCCGGCCGGGACACCGGCCGAGGCTCCGGCCGGGGTCCCCGTCGAGCCGTCCCAGGAGCAGGAGGCCGCCGGGGTCCCGGCGGCCGGCGGACAGGAGGAGTCATGACCGACGGGCTGCCCATGGCCGTTCCCGCGCAGGGGCTGCCGCCCCGGGTCCGTATCCACGAAGTGGGCGCGCGGGACGGGCTGCAGAACGAGAAGGCCGTCGTACCGACCGAGGTGAAGGCCGAGTTCATCCACCGGCTCGCGCACGCGGGGCTGACCACCATCGAGGCCACCAGCTTCGTCCACCCGAAGTGGGTGCCCCAACTGGCGGACGCCGAGGCGCTCTTCCCGCTGGTGGCGGATCTCCAGGGCGAGGTGGCGCTCCCGGTCCTGGTGCCGAACGGGCGGGGCCTGGAGCGGGCGCTGGCCCTCGGCGCCCGCCAGGTCGCCGTGTTCGGCAGCGCCACCGAGTCCTTCGCCCGGGCCAATCTCAACCGGAGCGTGGCCGAGTCGCTCGCCATGTTCGCGCCGGTCGTGGCCCGTGCCCGCGACGAGCGGATGCGGGTGCGCGGCTATCTCTCCATGTGCTTCGGCGACCCGTGGGAGGGGCCGGTCCCGGTCCATCAGGTGGTCACCGTCGCCAAGGCGCTCATGGACCTGGGCTGCGACGAGCTGAGCCTCGGCGACACCATCGGGGTCGCCACCCCCGGCCATGTCCAGTCGCTGCTCGCCGAGTTGAACGAGGAGGGCGTGCCCACGAGCGCGCTCGGCGTGCACTTCCATGACACGTACGGCCAGGCGCTCGCCAACACCCTGGCCGCGCTCCAGCACGGCGTGACGACGGTGGACGCGTCGGCGGGCGGCCTGGGCGGCTGCCCATTCGCCCGGAGCGCCACCGGGAATCTCGCCACCGAGGACCTCGTGTGGATGCTCGACGGCCTCGGGGTGGAGACCGGAGTCGACCTCGGCCGGCTCACCGCCACCAGCGTCTGGCTGGCCGGCGAGCTGGGCCGCCCCAGCCCCTCCCGTACCGTCCGCGCGCTGTCCGCCCCGGCGCAGTCCCCGGCGCAGTCCCCCGCGGCCCCGTCCCCCAAGGAGTAACCCGATGTCCCTGGACCACCGCCTCTCCGCCGAGCACGAGCAACTGCGCCGCACGGTGGAGGAGTTCGCCCGCGAGGTCGTCGCGCCCAAGATCGGTGACTTCTACGAGCGGCACGAGTTCCCGTACGAGATCGTCCGCGAGATGGGGCGGATGGGACTGTTCGGGCTGCCGTTCCCGGAGGAGTACGGCGGCATGGGCGGCGACTATCTGGCGCTCGGGATCGCCCTGGAGGAGCTGGCGCGCGTCGACTCGTCCGTGGCGATCACCCTGGAGGCGGGGGTCTCGCTGGGCGCCATGCCCGTGTACCGGTTCGGGACGGAGGACCAGAAGCGCGAGTGGCTGCCCCGGCTCTGCTCGGGCGAGACGCTGGGCGCGTTCGGGCTGACCGAGCCCGACTGCGGCTCGGACGCGGGCGGTACGCGCACCACGGCGGTGCGCGACGGCGACGCGTGGGTGATCAACGGCACCAAGTGCTTCATCACCAACTCGGGGACGGACATCACGGGCCTGGTGACCGTCACCGCCGTCACCGGCCGCAAGGACGACGGGCGTCCGGAGATCTCGTCGATCATCGTCCCCTCCGGCACCCCCGGTTTCACGGTCGCCGCCCCGTACTCGAAGGTCGGGTGGAACGCGTCGGACACCCGCGAGCTGTCCTTCTCCGACGTACGCGTCCCGCTGGCCAATCTGCTCGGCGAGGAGGGCCGCGGATACGCGCAGTTCCTGCGGATCCTGGACGAGGGCAGGATCGCGATCTCCGCGCTGGCCACCGGGCTCGCCCAGGGGTGTGTGGACGAGTCGGTGGCGTACGCGCGGGAGCGGCACGCCTTCGGACGGCCGATCGGCGCCAACCAGGCGATCCAGTTCAAGATCGCGGACATGGAGACACGGGCGCACATGGCGCGGATCGGCTGGCGCGACGCGGCCTCGCGGCTCACGCAGGGGGAGCCGTTCAAGAAGGAGGCGGCGATCGCGAAGCTGTACTCGTCGACGGTGGCCGTGGACAACGCCCGTGACGCGACCCAGATCCACGGCGGCTACGGCTTCATGAACGAGTATCCGGTGGCCCGGATGTGGCGCGACTCCAAGATCCTGGAGATCGGCGAGGGGACCAGTGAGGTCCAGCGGATGCTCATCGCACGGGAGTTGGGCCTGCCCGGCTGACCCTCTCCGTCGCCCCACACGACCCGTCCCCCCACACGACCCCTTATTAAGGTTAGGCTAACCTTCCTTGGTATGAGCTACCGGCCGTGACAGGCCGGGCCGCACCGAGCACCCAGGGAAGCAGAGCCTTATGCAGACGGCCGAGACCGCCCCGTTCCGTTTCTTCTCCCTCCAGGTCGCACGGACGCGGCGGCTCAGCCCGTCCCTGCTCCGCGTCACCTTCACCGGCCGGCCCGGCGACGGCCTCGGCGACCTCGCCCACTGCGCCGCCGGGGGCCGCGACCAGAGCCTCTCCCTCTTCCTCCCGCAGCCGGGCCGGCCCGAGCCCGTCGTGCCGGTCGAGAACGGCGACGGCTGGTGGGCCGCCTGGCGGGCGCTGCCCGACGACGTACGCGCCGTGATGCGCTCGTACACCCTGCGGGAGCAGCGCCGCGACCCGGACGAGATCGACATCGACTTCGCGCTGCACCCGGACGGCGGACCCGCGTGCCGCTGGGCGGGCCAGGCGTCCCCGGGCGACCGGGTGCTGGTGCTGGGGCCGGCCGTGGCGAACAACACGGCGGTGCGGTTCCGGCCGCCGGCCGACACCGACTCCGTACTGATCTGGGCCGACGAGACGGCGCTGCCCGCGGCCTCCGCGATCCTGGAGTGGCTGCCCGCGGGCCTGAAGGCGGACGTCTGGATCGAGGTGCCGCACTCCGGCGACCGGCAGCCGCTGCCCACGGCCGCCGACGTCCGGATCACCTGGCTGGTACGGGACGAGGGCGCCCCGTCGGCGCTGACGGCCGTACGCGCCCACACCTCGCGCGGGAGCGCTCCGTACGCCTGGATCGCCGGGGAGTCGGGCACGGTCAAGGAGCTGCGCCGCCATCTCGTACGGGAGCGGGGCATCGACCGGCGCCGGGTGACCTTCGTCGGCTACTGGCGACTCGGGCTGAGCGAGGAGCAGTTGCGCGAGGCGGCGACGGAGTCCGCGCAGGAAGCGACGTCCACATAGCCCCCTCCGCGCAGGAAGCGACGTCCACATAGCCCCCTCCGCGCGGGGAGCGACGCCCACATAGCCCCTCCGCAACGAAAGCGACGAGGGCCACTTCGGTGCGGGATGGAAAAACTAAGTTAGGTTAGGCTAACCTAAATTCACCCGATCAGGCCTCACCCCCACACCCCCACGTCCGGGAGGACCCCAGCATGCGTGCGCACCTGCTCAATGGCGCGACGGCGGACCGCTACCGGCGCTCCGTGACCGAGGGAGTCGAGCGGGTGGCGAACCGACTCGCCACAACGGAGCGGCCGTTCACCGGCATCACCCCCGACGCACTGGCCCCGGTGGTCGCCGCGGTCGATCTCGACCAGCCCCTCGGTGACGCCTCCGCCGCGCTCGACGAGTTGGAGAGCGTCTATCTGCGGGACGCCGTCTACTTCCACCACCCGCGCTATCTCGCGCACCTCAACTGCCCGGTTGTGATACCCGCCGTGCTCGGCGAGGCCGTGCTCTCCGCCATCAACTCCTCCCTGGACACCTGGGACCAGAGCGCGGGCGCCACCCTCATCGAGCGGCGGCTCATCGACTGGACCGCGCGGCGGATCGGGCTCGGCGCCTCCGCCGACGGCGTCTTCACCAGCGGCGGCACCCAGTCCAACCTCCAGGCGCTGCTCTTCGCCCGCGAGGAGGCCAAGGCCGAGGACCCGGGGAAACTACGGGTGTTCGCCTCCGAGTGCAGCCACTTCAGCGTGCAGAAGTCCGCCACCCTGCTCGGCCTCGGCCCCGACGCCGTGGTCTCCGTGCCCTGCGACCGCGACAAGCGCATGCGGACCGTCGCCCTCGCCGCCGAGCTGGAGCGGTGCCGCGCCGAGGGGCTGACCCCGATGGCCGTCGTCGCGACCGCGGGCACCACCGACTTCGGCTCCATCGACCCGCTGCCGGAGATCGCCGCGCTCTGCGCGCAGTACGGCACCTGGCTGCACGTCGACGCGGCGTACGGCTGCGGGCTGCTGGTCTCCCCCACCCGGCGGGCACTCCTGGACGGTATCGAGCACGCCGACTCCGTCACCGTCGACTACCACAAGTCCTTCTTCCAGCCGGTGAGTTCGTCGGCCGTGCTGGTACGGGACGCGGCCACCCTGCGCCACGCCACGTACCACGCGGACTATCTGAACCCGCGCCGGACGGTCGAGGAGCGCATCCCCAACCAGGTCGACAAGTCCCTCCAGACCACGCGCCGCTTCGACGCCCTCAAACTGTGGATGACCCTGCGCGTCATGGGCGCGGACGGCGTCGGCCGGCTCTTCGACGAGGTCTGCGATCTGGCCGCCGAGGGCTGGCAGCTCCTCGCCGCCGACCCGCGCTACGACGTGGTCGTGGCGCCCCAGCTCTCCACGCTCGTCTTCCGCTACCTCCCCGAACACATCACCAGCCCCACCGCGATCGACCGCGCCAACCTCCACGCCCGCACAGCACTCTTCGCCTCCGGTGAGGCCGTCGTCGCGGGCACGACCGTGGGCGGCCGCCAGTACCTGAAGTTCACCCTGCTCAACCCCGAGACCACCGTGCGCGACATCGCCGCCGTCCTCGATCTGATCTCCGGCCACGCCGAGCAGTACCTGGGAGAGAACCTTGTCCACGCTTCCTGAACGCGGCGCGCCGTACGACTTCGTCGGCATCGGGCTCGGCCCCTTCAACCTGGGACTCGCCTGCCTGACCGAGCCGATCGACGAACTCGACGGCGTCTTCCTGGAGTCGAAACCCGACTTCGAATGGCACTCGGGGATGTTCCTCGAAGGCGCCCACCTCCAGACGCCGTTCCTGTCGGACCTGGTCACGCTGGCCGACCCGACCTCGCCGTACTCCTTCCTCAACTACCTGAAGGAGTCCGGGCGGCTGTACTCGTTCTACATCCGCGAGAACTTCTATCCGCTGCGCACCGAGTACAACGACTACTGCCGCTGGGCCGCGGCCCGCCTCTCCAGCGTGCGCTTCGACCGTACGGTGACCTCGGTCGCGTACGAGGAGGAGAGCGAGCTGTACGTGGTCCGCACGGCGGACGAGACATACCGTGCCCGGCACCTGGTGCTCGGCACCGGGACCCCGCCGTACGTCCCCGAGTCCTGCCAGGGGCTCGGCGGTGACTTCCTCCACAACTCCCGCTATCTGCAAGGAAAGGCGGAGCTCCAGAAGAAGGAGTCCATCACCCTCGTCGGCAGCGGGCAGAGCGCCGCGGAGATCTACTACGACCTGCTCTCCGACATCGACGCGCACGGCTACCAGCTCAACTGGATCACCCGGTCGCCGCGCTTCTTCCCGCTCGAATACACCAAACTGACGCTGGAGATGACCTCCCCGGAGTACATCGACTACTTCCACGCGCTGCCGGAGGACACCCGCTACCGGCTGGAGTCGGGGCAGAAGGGGCTGTTCAAGGGCATCGACTCGGATCTCATCGACGAGATCTTCGACCTGCTCTACCGGAAGAACCTGGGCGGCCCGGTCCGGACCCGGCTGATGGCCAACACCGCGCTGACCTCGGCCTCGTACGAGGAGACGGCCGACGGCGGTACGTACACGCTCGGGCTGCGCCAGGAGGAGCAGGAGCGGGACTTCTCCCTCGCCACCGAGGGACTGGTCCTCGCCACCGGCTACCGGTACGTCTCCCCCGCCTTCCTGGAGCCGGTCGCGGACCGGATCAGGCGGGACGGGCACGGCCGTTACGACGTCGCCCGCAACTACAGCATCGACACGACCGGGCGCGGGATCTTCCTCCAGAACGCCGCCGTGCACACGCACAGCATCACCTCGCCCGACCTGGGCATGGGCCCGTACCGCAACGCGTACATCATCGGCGAGCTGCTGGGGCGGACGTACTACCCGGTCGAGAAGTCCATCGCGTTCCAGGAGTTCGCCGCGCCGGAAGGCAC
Organism: Streptomyces sp. NPDC088124; assembly: GCF_040685895.1. Classification (NCBI taxonomy): domain Bacteria; kingdom Bacillati; phylum Actinomycetota; class Actinomycetes; order Kitasatosporales; family Streptomycetaceae; genus Streptomyces; species Streptomyces sp. NPDC088124. Next base: position 99,464 of record NZ_JBFBJB010000033.1, read on the forward strand.
CGTCCGATGACCGGGGGCGCGCCGGGGCCGGAGATCCTGTTCTCCCGTACGGACGAGCGGCTGGGCCTCTTCGAGGTACGGGCCGTCGACCCGTTCGCCGACGTCGAGCTGCTGCACCGCTGGATCACCCATCCCGGAGCCGCCTTCTGGCTGATGCAGGGGGCCACACTGCCGGATGTCGAGCGGGAGTACATGGGCATCGCCGCCGCCTCGAACCACGACGCGTTCCTCGGGCTGCACAACGGCGTCCCCGCCTTCCTGATCGAACGGTACGACCCGGCCGAGGTGGAGCTGAAGGGCCTGTACGAGGCCGAGACCGGTGACGTCGGGATGCACTTCCTGGTCGCCCCGGCCGACGGATCGCGGCGGCTGCACGGTTTCACCCGCGCCGTGATCACGACGGTGATGGCGCTGCTCTTCGACGATCCGGCCGTACGGCGCGTGGTCGTCGAGCCGGACGTGCGCAACACCGCCGTCCACGCCCTCAACGAGGCGGTCGGCTTCCGGATCGAGCGAAGACTGGAGAAGCCGGAGAAGGACGCCTATCTGAGCGTCTGCACCCGCGAGATGTTCCACGCCGCGCTCGCCGCACGGACACGACAGGCAGCACAGCCCGCACAGCCCGCACAGGCCGCGCACAACGAGCGGACCGAGCAGACCGCCGAGCAGGCCACGGAGCAGAGCGCCGAGCAGACCGTTCGAGCAGCACGAGGAGTCACCCCATGAGCAGCCCGAAAGCACCCGCCGGCACCGACGCCGCGGTGAGGATCACGGAGAGCGTCGCCCATCTCACCCCGGCGCTCTGGGAGCAGGCCGGCCGGCTGCTCGTCCGCAAAGCCCTCGCGGAGTTCTCCCACGAGCGCATCCTGACGCCCGAGTCCCTCGGCGGCGACCGCTACCGGGTGCGGAGCGACGACGGCACGACCGAGTACCGCTTCACCGCGCGCCGGTTCGCCCTCGACCACTGGCGGATACCCGCCGACTCCGTACGGCGCCACCGCGGCGACGCCGAAGTACCGCTGGACGCACTCGACTTCTTCATCGAGCTGCGCGAGACGCTGGGGCTCTCCGCCGCGGTCCTGCCGGTCTATCTGGAGGAGATCTCCGCCACCCTCGCGGGCACGGCGTACAAACTCACCAAGAAGCCGGTGACCTCGGCGGAGCTGGCCACCGCCGGTTTCCAGGAGATCGAGACGGGGATGACCGAGGGGCACCCCTGCTTCGTCGCCAACAACGGGCGGCTCGGCTTCGGCGTGGACGAGTACCGCGCGTACGCCCCCGAGACCGCGAGCCCGGTCCGGCTCGTCTGGCTCGCCGCGCGCCGCGACCGGGCCACCTTCACCGCGGGCGCCGGGCTCGACTACGCCTCCCTGATCGGCGCGGAGCTGTCCGCCGGGACACGGGAGCGGTTCGACGGGATCCTGCGGGACCAGGGGCTCGACCCGGACGACTACTTCCTGATCCCCGTCCACCCCTGGCAGTGGTGGAACAAACTCTCCGTGACCTTCGCCGCCGAGCTGGGCCGGCGCCATCTGGTCTGTCTCGGGGAGGGCGAGGACGACTACCTGGCCCAGCAGTCGATCCGTACCTTCTTCAACACCAGCGACCCCGCCAAGCACTACGTCAAAACCGCGCTGTCCGTCCTCAACATGGGCTTCATGCGCGGCCTCTCCGCCGCGTACATGGAGGCCACGCCCGCGATCAACGACTGGCTCGCCGGTCTGATCGGGAGCGACGCCACCCTGCGCGCGGCCCGCTTCTCGATCATCCGCGAGCGCGCGGCGATCGGCTACCACCACCGGCAGTACGAGGCCGCCACCGCCAAGGGCTCCCCGTACCTGAAGATGCTGGCCGCGCTCTGGCGCGAGAGCCCCGTGCCCTCGCTCCGGGGCGGGGAGCGGCTCGCCACGATGGCGTCCCTCCTCCACACCGACCGGGAGGGCTCGTCCTTCGCGGGCGCGCTGATCGCCGCGTCGGGGCTGGCGCCGGCGGAGTGGCTGCGCCGCTATCTGGACGCGTACCTCGTGCCGGTGCTGCACTCCTTCTACGCGTACGACCTGGTGTTCATGCCGCACGGCGAGAACGTCATCCTGGTCATCGAGGACGGTGTCGTCCAGCGGGCGGTCTTCAAGGACATCGCCGAGGAGATCGCGGTGATGGACCCGGCCGCGGTGCTGCCGCCCGCGGTCGAGCGGATCCGCGCGGACGTCCCCGAGGACATGAAGATCCTCTCGGTCTTCACCGATGTCTTCGACTGCTTCTTCCGCTTCCTCAGCGCCGATCTCGTCTCGGACGGCACGCTGCCCGACGAGGAGACGTTCTGGCGCACGGTCGCGGAGTGCGTCCGGGGGTACCAGGAGTCGCTGCCGCGGCTCGCGGAGAAATTCGCCCGGTACGACCTGTTCGGCGAGGAGTTCGCGCTGTCCTGCCTCAACCGGCTGCAGCTCCGCGACAACGAGCAGATGGTCGACATCACGGATCCGGCGGGCGCGCTCCAGCTCGCCGGGGCGCTGGCCAACCCGCTGGCCCGGTTCGCGGCCTAGGCCCTGTCGCGACGGCGGCCGGCCCCGGCCCTGTTTCACGGGTCGGGGCCGGTCTGTTCGGGGGCCGGAGCCCGCCGTTCCGTCTCGTGTTCCGCCGACGCCTGATGGAAGAATCCCCGCATGGCGGAAATCATCCAGCGGGACGGCACCTGGACCTTCGACGGGAGCACGGTCCGTATCGTGCCCGGCAAGGACAAGGGCGTGGGCCTGCTCCGCAGGACACTCGGCGAGATCGGCGTGCCGCTGGAGGCGCTCGCCGGGATCTCCTTCGAGGCCGGGCGGAAGTCCGGGCGGCTGCGGCTGCGGCTGCGGGACGGCGCCGATCCGCTGCTCCAGATCACCGGCGGCCGGCTGGGCGACAGCTCCGAGCCGTACTGTCTGACGGTCGAGAAGGACCGTTTCGGGGTGGCCGAGTACCTGGTGGACGAGGTGCGCAACGCGCTCCTCCTCGACCAGGTGGACCCCGGCCCCGTCGACCGCTATCTGCTGCCGGGCCCCGCCCTGCCGATCACGGTGGGCGCTGGCGACGCGACCGTCTCCTTCGACGGGGAGCGGATCCGGCTGGAGTGGAACTGGAAGACCGAGGAGTCCAAGTCCTCCGGCGGCCCCCGCACGCTCCCCCTGGACGATGTGGAGGGGGTGGAGTGGCTGCCGAGCCGGGGGCTGGAGAACGGCTATCTGCGCTTCCTGGTGTCACGGATGCCGACCTCCACCCCGGCCAAGCACGACCCGCACGCCGTCGATCTGTACGGGTTCCGGAAGGACCCGCTGATGGCGCTGGTGGGCGCGGCGGTGGTGGCCCGGCTGCCGCATCCGAGGGCGGCGGCGTCACCGGAGGGCGAGATTCCGGGCGCAGGCCCCACGGAGATCGGCGCCCCGGCCTCCGGAGCGGGCCCCGTACCGGCCCCCGGGGCGGCTTCCGGGGCCCCCTCCGCGACCCACGCGGCGAGCGGGCCGGACGCGCCGGGCCATGGATCCGACGATCATGACGCCCTGCTGCGACGCCTGCGGGAGCTGGGCGAGCTGCATCAGTCGGGGATACTCACCGCCGAGGAGTTCGCCACCGCCAAGCAGGCCATCCTCGGCCGCCTCTGAGACGGGGGCCGCCTCCCTCATTCAGCTCTCATATTCAGCGGTTCCTGCCCGATTCCGGGCAGGATTCTTGCAAACACCCTCGTGCGCCCGCAATATCGACGAGTGCTCGAACGCCGACCGTCGTACGACGACCTCATCGACCATCTTGTGCGCAGCACCGCGCTCCAGCGCGGTGAGGCCGCCCGTGTGGTGCTCGACGTACTGGCGTACTTCGACGAGACGACCGAGGAATTCGTCCGGCGCCGCCACCGGGAACTGCAGTCCGGCGGCGCCGCCAACGCGGAGATCTTCGAGCGGATCGCGGCCGAGCTGCCGCACCGCGCGGTGGCGCCCCCGGAGCTCTCGCTCCGGCAGCTGCGCCGCATCGTCTACGGCTGACACCGCCGCTGCCGCCGGCACGGCCGGCACGTACCGGCGGGTCCGGGCACGCACCATGAGAACTCAGGAGGGGCAGAGACCGTATGTGCGGAATCGTCGGATACATCGGCAAGCGTGACGTGGCACCGCTGCTGCTGGAGGGCCTGCAGCGACTGGAGTACCGGGGGTACGACTCCGCCGGCATCGTCATCACCGGCAAACCCGCCGCGGGCAAGGCCGCCGTGCTGAAGATGGTCAAGGCCAAGGGCCGCGTCCGCGAGCTGGAGTCCCGCGTCCCCAAGCGCTTCGCCGGCACCAGCGGGATCGCGCACACCCGGTGGGCCACGCACGGCGCCCCGAGCGACGAGAACGCGCATCCGCACATGGACGCCGAGGGCAAGGTCGCGCTCGTCCACAACGGGATCATCGACAACGCCGCCGAGCTGCGCAAGAAGCTGGAGGCGGACGGAGTCGTCTTCCTCTCGGAGACCGACACCGAGGTGGTCACCCACCTCGTCGCCCGCTCCCAGGCGGACACCCTGGAGGAGAAGGTCCGCCAGGCGCTCCAGCTCATCGAGGGCACCTACGGCATCGCCGTCATGCACGCGGACTTCCCGGACCGTATCGTCGTCGCCCGCAACGGCTCCCCCGTGGTGCTGGGCATCGGCGAGAAGGAGATGTTCGTCGCCTCCGACGTGGCGGCGCTGGTCTCGCACACCCGCCAGGTCGTGACGCTGGACGACGGCGAGATGGCCACCCTCAAGGCCGACGACTTCCGTACGTACACCACCGAGGGGTCGTCCACCTCGGCGACGCCGACCACCGTGGAGTGGGAGGCCGAGTCGTACGACATGGGCGGCCACGACACGTACATGCACAAGGAGATCTCGGAGCAGCCGGACGCCGTGGACCGCGTGCTGCGCGGCCGGATCGACGACCGGTTCTCCACCGTGCACCTGGGCGGGCTGAACCTGGACGCCCGTGAGGCGCGCGGGGTGCGCCGGATCAAGATCCTCGGCTGCGGCACGTCGTACCACGCGGGTCTGATCGGCGCGCAGCTCATCGAGGAGATGGCGCGGATCCCCGCCGACGCCGAGCCGGCCTCGGAGTTCCGCTACCGCAACCCGGTCGTGGACCCCGACACGCTGTACGTGGCGGTGTCGCAGTCCGGTGAGACGTACGACGTGCTGGCGGCGGTGCAGGAGCTGAAGCGCAAGGGCGCCCGGGTGCTGGGGGTCGTCAACGTCGTGGGCTCGGCGATCGCCCGGGAGACCGACGGCGGGGTGTACGTGCACGCGGGCCCGGAGGTCTGTGTCGTCTCCACCAAGTGCTTCACCAACACCGTCGTCTCGTTCGCGCTGCTGGCGCTGCATCTGGGCCGGATCCGCGATCTGTCCGTGGCGGACGGCAAGCGGATCATCGCGGGGCTGCGCAGGCTGCCCGAGCAGATCGCGGAGATCCTGGCGACGGAGCACGAGATCGAGAAGCTGGCGGCGGAGTACGCGCAGGCGAGTTCGATGATGTTCATCGGGCGGGTACGGGGCTACCCGGTGGCGCTGGAGGCGTCGTTGAAGCTGAAGGAGATCTCGTACATCCACGCCGAGGCGTATCCGGCGTCCGAGCTGAAGCACGGCCCGCTGGCGCTGATCGAGCCGGCGCTGCCGACGGTGGCGATCGTCCCGGACGACGACCTGCTGGAGAAGAACCGGGCGGCGCTGGAGGAGATCAAGGCGCGCAGCGGCCCGATCCTGGCGGTGGCGCACCAGGAGCAGGAGAAGGCCGACCACACGATCGTGGTGCCGAAGAACGAGACGGAGCTGGACCCGATCCTGATGGGGATCCCGCTCCAGCTGCTGGCGTACCACACGGCGCTGGCGCTGGGCCGGGACATCGACAAGCCGCGTAACCTCGCGAAGTCGGTCACGGTCGAGTAGCGGTACGGGAGGGCGGTACGGACGGGCCGAACGCCCAAGCCCAGCCTCGCGTGGCTGGGCGAGACCGCTCGCCGCGCG